>JBGTNB010000641.1:0-10016 GCA_041743285.1 Gemmatimonadaceae bacterium | reverse complement strand
GATCGCGGCGCTGTTCATGCCGCGCTGACGGAGGGGAATGACGCCGCCGGCCTCGCGCCTCATCGAGGTCGCGCTTCCGCTTCCGCTGTTTCAGACGTTCACCTACGCGGTAGACGACACGACGGGCAACCAGATCGTGGCTGGGTCGCGGGTGCTCGTTCCCGTGCGCTCCCGGCGGGCGATCGGCATTTGTCTCGGCGAAGCTACCGCCCCGGTTGCCCGCCCGCGCGCCGTTCTCGACGTGCCGGATGCTCACCCCGTACTGGCGCCGGCACTCCTCGCGCTCTGCAGGTGGATAGCCGACTACTACATAGTGCCGTTAGGGATCGTGCTGCGCGCGGTTCTACCCGCGGCGCTCACCGGCGCCGATGCCCCGCGGCCAGTCACGCACACACGGCGAACGGCGACGATAGTAAAAGCGCTGCCGTCCCTTCAGGAACGGGACGCCCTGTTTGGCCGCGCGCTGCGCCAGCGCGCGCTCTATGAGGCGCTCGAATCGCTCGGCGGCGAAGCGGACGTGCCGCACCTGACGACTCAGCTGGGTTTCGCCGGTGGCTTGATCCACGCGCTGGCGACCAAGGGACTCATCGCGGTCCGGACCGACGAGGTGCGTCGCGATCCATTCTCGGATCGTCCTCGCGCCGCGGCGGCGCCGCACGTGCCAACGGCGGCACAACGAGAGGCAATCACCGCGCTGACGCGCGCCGATGCGGGCGACGTTTTCCTGCTGCGCGGGGTCACCGGAAGCGGCAAGACGCTCGTCTATCTCGAGTACCTGAAGGAGATCGTTCAGCGCAGGGGCAGGAGCGCGATCGTCCTCGTTCCGGAGATCGCTTTGACCCCACAGACGGTAGACCGGTTCCGGGCCGTGTTCGGCGATCTCGTCGCCGTGCTGCACTCGGCGTTAGGTGAGGGGGAGCGGTACGACGCCTGGCGGGCGCTCGCCGAGGGAAAGGCGCGCATCGTCGTCGGGGCACGCTCGGCCATCTTCGCCCCCCTCGCCGACCTCGGAGCGATCATCCTCGACGAGGAGCACGAAACCAGCTACAAAAACGGGGAAGCGCCCCGCTATCATGCCCGGGACGTCGCCGTCGTGCGAGCGCGCGGCGAGGGAGCCGTCGTCGTCCTGGGGAGCGCTACACCAAGCCTGGAAAGCTGGCGCAATGCGGAGCAGGGCAAGTTCCACCTGCTCACACTCCCCGATCGAGCCGGAGCCGGGCGCATGCCTCGGGTCTCGGTCGTGGATCTACGCACCGGCGCGCGCACTACGCTGCCTGACGAGCCCCCGGATCCGTTCAGGCGCGTGATCGGTCAAGCGATCGAAGAAGGGCTTGGCGAACGAATCGAGCGCGGCGAACAGTCGATTCTGCTGCTGAACCGGCGCGGGTATGCCGCATTCGTACAGTGTCGCGCGTGCGGCTACGTGGCCACCTGTCCCAACTGCTCGATCTCGCTGACCTACCATCGAACTCCGGAGCGTCTCGTCTGCCACTATTGCCGGTATGAGGAGGCCCCCGCCGACCGCTGTCCGCGCTGCAGCGGCAGCACGATGAGACAGCGCGGACTGGGCACTCAGCAGGTGGAGCGGCTGCTGGGTGAGCGATTTCCCCGCGCGCGGATCGCCCGCATGGACGTGGATACGACGAGCGGCAAGTGGGCGCACGCGACGATACTCGATCGGGTGGCCCGCGGGGAAGTGGACATTTTGCTAGGCACGCAAATGATCGCCAAGGGGCTGGACTTTCCCAACGTGACCCTCGTCGGCGTGATCGACGCCGACGTTGGTATCAATCTCCCCGACTTTCGGGCCTCAGAGCGATCGTTTCAACTATTGAGTCAGGTGGCGGGGCGGGCAGGGCGCGGACCAAAAGGCGGAACTGTTATCATTCAGACTCGAATGCCCGCCCACCACTCAGTTCGCCACGCACTCACCCACGACTACCTCGCGTTTGTCAGTGAGGAGATGCCGGGTCGCGCCGAGCCGGCCTACCCGCCGATGATCCGACTTATCAACGTGATCGTCAGCGGAACGGCGGAGCTGCCAACTGAAGAGCTGTCGCAGCGTGTTGCTGCCTGGCTAGTAGACGGCGCTGCGCGTTCGGAGCGGACGCGGATCACCGTGCTCGGCCCCGCCCCGTGTCCCATCGAGCGTATTCACAAGCGTTGGCGATGGCACGTGGTGCTGAAGAGCGAGCACGCCGGCGCGCTCGGCTCGCTCGCGCGAGCGCTACTCGAGCGATTCGAGATCCCAGCTCGACACGGCTTGCGTATCGCTGTCGATCGCGATCCGGTGTCGCTGCTCTGATCACGCTTGTTTCCCCATCTCGCCCCGAACATCTTTCGAATGTGAGCGCCTTTCCCCATCCCGACTTCGACCTGCCTCGATTTTCACAGGCCCCCGACGCGCGATTCGTCCCCGCGCCCGCGGACGGGGTCCTGCCGGAAGGCTTTTTTTCGACCACCAACTTGCCGACGTACGTCAAGGTCGGCGGGGCGTGGCGCATGCCGCGCGAACCGCGGATGGATTCAGCTCTCGTGCTGGATACCCAAGGCGAGCTGTGGGTGATGGAAGGCCGCCGCGTGCGCGCCGGTGATCCGGTTGCGGTGGGCACCTCGGAAGATGCGAGCGACGGGATCTTCGTTCATGGTTCCGCCTTTCTTGGCGAGTCGGCCGATGGCGAATTCAAGTTCATGACGAGCGAGGTGTCGCGCGAGAAGCCGATCGACTACTCGCTAATGGCGCGGCTGCTCATCGAGGAGCGAGACCGGGGTGGCTATCCCATTTGGGTAGCCGGGCCTGCACTCGTGCATTCGCGCGCCCGTGCCGACATGACCTGGTTCATCGAGCAGGGGTTCGTTGGCGCATTTCTGGCTGGCAACGCCGTAGCCGTGCACGACATCGAGGCGTCGATCTTCGGCACCACTCTCGGGATGACCGGTAGCGGCGAGGCAAGTGCCGGCGGCCACGGTCTTCACATGCGTGCGATCAATCAGGTTCGGGCCGCCGGATCGATCGCCCGGGCGGTGGAGCAGGGAATCATTAACGACGGGATCATGCATGCGCTCGTCAGGCATGACGTGCCTTTCGTCCTTTGCGGATCCATTCGTGATGACGGTCCGCTGCCGGGCGTCCACACCGACATCCTGGCGGCGCAGGACGCGATGAAGGCGCACACCACTCGCGCTACCATGGCGCTGTTGATTGCCACCGCACTGCACGCGATAGCCACCGGCAATATGCTGCCGGCCTTCGCTACCGAGCCGGATGGCTCGTTGCGCGAGTTGGCGACGATATGCGTGGATTCATCGGAGTTCGTCGTGAGCAAGCTCAAGGACCGCGGCACTCATCAGGCGTTCGGGGTCGTGACTAACGCGCAGGACTTCATGCACATCATGAGGCTTTACGTGGAACGGGAGCTGGATGCCAGAGCTCGTCCGGCGCCGCCGGGCGTTGCCGTTGGCGCGCGATGAGCACCGGCGTAGTTATGGAGCCCCGCGATCGCTTTCTGCGGGCCATCGTCGACCGTATTCCCGTTGATACTATCGCCGAGATTCATCTTTTTCCCGCGCTGCGGAACGGCGGACGCGAGAGCGCGGTTGCAGTCGTCGCCGCCCGGGCCGACGCGGATTTCGTTCAGGGTGAGCTGCCGCCTCCGGTTGGCGATGCGGAGGCGACGTCGATAGAGGAATTCGGGGACGCCGAAGCGGGCGTTGGCGGTGCGGACGACGAGCCTCGAATCGGTGATGCGGACCCGATAGCCGGGGCCCCCCCCCCCGACATCCATGATACTACCGCTCTCGCCCAAAGCGCTCACCATTCCGGCCTCGGCCACATCGATTCCGCGCCTGACGACCGCGCGCCGCGGCTGGTCGTCTATCGTGCAGTTTATCGATGGACGCGCAAGGGACCGGACCGCGGACAGTGGGAGGTGGAGGTCACCGCCGAGGCGGATGCCCCCCTTTACGCGGTAGGCGATGTAGTGCGTGGCGTTCAGCGCCGTGCCGGCGAGGAAGGCGAGCCGGAGCTGATCACCCCCGAAATGCTTCGGCTGGCCCTATCGGAGCGTCCATGGGCGACGGGAAGGTAATCGGGGCGTTCGCGCCTTCTTCACGACTGCACCGGCGCGGGGCGCGCCTCAAACCACGTTAGGCGTCGTGGCGTAGCGCGACAGCACCACGCGATGGATGTCGCGAGCATCCTCCAGCCTTGCGTCGGCCACCGGCAGCTCGGGCGGGGTGATCAGAAACGGATACATCTGGTCCCCTCCCGCCGAGCCATGCGCTCCCACCTGGTCATCGAACGAGACGATCTCGTACTCGTCGTATGCGCCGAAGATGACGATGTCGCCAGCGTTCGGTTGCCGCACCAGATCGCATACTGCACGCACTACATAACTTTCCTGCCCGTAGGGCGCGAGCGGATTCTGGCCACTGGCTACGCGAACGACATTACGCTCGATATTGGCGCGGCCCAACCGGCTTTCCAACACGACCGTTTCGCCATCACGTGTTGCCAGCAGCCCAATGCCGGGGTGGCGCAGAAGGGCGGTGTAAAGGTGGGCTAGGCGCCGGTCGGATGCGATCTCCCTGCGGCCGAGCTGTGCTTCTACATCCGCGAAGTAGACCAGCGCCAGGCACGAACTGTACGTCACTACCACCTGATGGCGGTCATCTACGCGGTATTTTTCGGGAAAGATGATTTCGCGCAGACCATACTGGCTCCGCATCCAGTCGCGCATGCGCCGGAGCGTTCGCCCGAAGCGGTTGTGCCGCTGTCCGTAACTGCGAGCCGCACTCTCGATCGCGGCCGGTCCCATGTCGGCGTACTCGGTTCCCTCGGCCCGGCTTTCGTGTACCGCCAGCGGCTCTCGCCCCCCCGGGCGATACCGATCGAGGATCTTTCGCACGGTAGTGCCTAGCGATTCGCCGAACCGCACGCGATAGCTGACCGCCGGCGTCATGCCGTGATCGGACAGTATCACCAGATCATAGGGGCGTGAACTGGTTGCACGAATCGCCCGCCAGATCTCCCGTATGCGTGCATCCGTTCGCTTGAGGTCGGCCAGCGCCTGACGACTCGACGAGCCGAAATGGTGGCCGAGCTCGTCGTACTGCATGAACGTGCTGTAAATGACCGGCACGCCAAGGTTGATGTCCAGCACGATCGCCATCGTCTGCAGCTCGCGCACGACGACGTTGGTGAATATCCGCAGCACTGGAAAGATGCCCTCGGCATGGGTGGCGCGCCCCGTAAACTCGCTTACGCCCCTTTCCCATTCCTGGCGCAACCATTCGCGAATCCCCTGGAGCCCCATGCGCAGCAGCCGTATCGGGTGCACGAACAGAAGGAGCAGCATCCGCGTTCCGCCCAGCCGCTCGAACACCGAGGTCCGCTCGCGAGTGGCCACGGTGAATGCCACGGTCTGGGCATCGCCGTCCAGCAGGTTGACGTAGCTCGACCCCCCGGCCAGCGCCCCCGGCGCGGTGATGCGATCCCGGATATATTGTACCCCGTGCGGGGCGTTGCAGGTGATGACCCGCCTTGCCTGCTTGTCGTAGAACCGAAAGGCGGGGATCCCGCCGTTCTCGCCGTGAAAGATCCCCGCCTGACAATACGGCGTCGCCGAAGGCAGGCCGCAGAACCAGCGCCGAAGCGCGAAGCCTTCCGTGTCGAGCAACCGGGCAATCGTCGGGCAGTAGCCTTGCTGGAGCGCGCGGCGCAGGTCGGCGTAGGCCAGCGCGTCGATCTGCAGCATCACGATTCCGCGCCGGTCATCGCGAACGCGGCGCTCCCGCCGAAAGGCGAAGTATTTTACCGAGTAATACCAGCGGAGCAGCGGCCCGGCGCGTGAACGCCTCCGACGCTCCTTACGCGGAGTGTTCATGGACGATTCGACATTGCTTGGCATGCTGCTGTTCTCGTTCTCGGCCGGCTTGCTCAGCTTTCTCTCTCCATGCGTGCTCCCGCTCATTCCGAGCTACGTAACGTTCATTACGGGGATGAGCCTCGATGAGGTGCAACGTGCGCGCCGCGCCACGCTCATCCATTCCCTGCTGTTCATCGCTGGCTTCACACTGATCTTCCTCGCCCTGGGCGCAACGGCGACCGTATTCGGGCGGGTCCTGCTGGCCTATCGCGACTGGATCAGCCGCATCGGTGGGGTATTGATAATCATTTTCGGACTGTATCTGCTCGGCGTGTTGAACTTCGCATTCATGGCACGCGAGCGCCGCGTGCACATCGCCGACAAGCCCATGGGTTACCTCGGAACGGTGCTGGTTGGCATCGCCTTCGGCGCCGGTTGGACGCCCTGCATTGGCCCGATACTCGGTTCGATCCTGATCCTCACATCGAATACCGCGGATCTCGGAAAGGGTCTTCTTCTGCTGTTCGTGTATTCGCTTGGCCTGGCAATCCCGTTCCTCGCCGCATCTCTGGCAATGACCCATTTTCTCGGTGCGTACAGCCGGGCGCGCCGCTATCTCGTCTGGGTGAATCGGTTCGGCGGCGTGCTGCTCATTCTGGTGGGGCTTCTCCTCGTCACCGATTATTTCACCATACTTGCCGGATACCTTCAAGCGCTGACGCCGGAGTTTCTACGCGATCGTATCTGAGTGACCGCCGCCATCGTCAGGATTCATCCAAGCGGTGACCAGGCGCGCCAGCTCGCGGGCAGGCACGGGCTTGAGCAGCACGTCGTGGCAGCCAGCCGCCAGGCAGCGGGAGCGGACTTCGGGATCGTCGTGTCCGGTGACGGCTACGCAGATCCGCGGCGCCCGTCCGAGCTCCTGCAGTCGGGTGAGAATGGTCAGGCCATCTCCGTCGGGGAGCGTTAGATCGAGGAGTGCCACGTCAGGCGGGTTGTCCGGATTGTCGAATACCGCCAGAGCCTGTTCGGTGGTGGCCGCCTCGGTCACCGTGTGTCCAGTCGCCTCGAGCAGAATCCTCATCGCACTGGACACCAGCGCGTTGTCCTCGACGATCAGGACGTGTCCGTACACGAAATCGATCTCACGGCCCTTCGCCGTGCACCGGCAAGGTGAAATAAAAGCGGCTTCCGGCGCCCGGCGCGCTCTCCAGCCAGATGCGCCCGTGATGCAGCTCGACGAACCGCCTGGCAATGCTCAGTCCGAGTCCGGTACCGTGGTGCTGGCGTGAAGTGGAGGCATCCACCTGCGCGAATTCCTGGAAGATCAGCTCGTGATGCTCCGGGGCAACGCCGATTCCGTTGTCACCTACCTCAACGAGCAGGAACTGTCCGAGCTCGCCGGTCGTCGTGCGGACGATGATCCAGATGCGCCCATTGTCGGGAGTGAACTGAACCGCGTTGCCTAACAGGTTGGAAAGAATGTGCCCAACCTTGTCGCGATCGGCGAAGACGCGGGGCAGGCGTGGCTGGATATCCACCTCGAGCGTATGTCCTTTCCTGTCGATCAGCGACTGGTTGAGATCGACCAGCGATTCGAGCAGCTCCTCGAGCGAAAATTCGACGCGGTCCACGGCGATCTGATGCGCCGCCGCGCGAGCGTGGGTCAGGATCTCACCGACCATCTCGAGGAGTTGCCGTCCCGAATTGATGATCCCGGTGAGACTGTCACGCTGGCGCGGCGAAACCGGGCCAAGAATCTCATCGCGCATGATCTCCGCGTGCGTTATGATCGCCGTGAGCGGCGTACGCAGGTCGTGGGAGATGTTTGCCAGAAAGCGGGTATCGAGCGACTGCCGCTCGCGCAGTAGCGCCAGCTCGCGCCCATACTCGCTCACCCGCGCCTCGAGCGCGGCAACGTGGTCGAGGGACATATGCTGGTCGGCCTGAGGGTGGTTCATGCCGTTATAGTACCCCCCACTGGGTCGGATGCCAACGCGCGCATACCCGGTTCCTCCTGCTCGAGTTCCTCCTCCAGCAGCTGCCGATTCAACAATGACCAGTATCGGCCGCCGGCGGCGATCAGTTCCGCATGCTCACCCTTTTCCACCACCCGGCCCCGATCGAGTACGATGATGATGTTGGCGTCCCGGATGGCGCTCACCCGGTGTGACGCGATCACCGCCGTGCGCCCCGAGAGGGCCTCGCGTAAACCATGAAGGATTTCCGCCTCGGTGTGCGCGTCGACTGCCGACAGCGCATCGTCGAGCAGCACGATTGCCGGCCGGCGCGCAAGAGCTCGTGCCAGTGCCACCCGCTGCTTCTGACCGCCCGACAGGTTGATACCCCGCTCGCCAAGCATCGTGTCGAAACCACCGGAAAATTCGGCGATAGTTTCTTCCAGCTGTGCAGCGCGTGCCGCCCAGCGCCATTCGCTGTCGTCAGGCACGCCGTAAGCCATGTTTGCACCGATCGTCTCGCTGAACAGCAGGCTTTCCTGCGGCACTGCACCTATGCCTGATCGCAACAACTCGAGCGACACCTCACGACTGGGAATGCCGTCGATGAGGATCTCCCCTTCCTGAGGATCGTACAACCTCGGTATCAGATCGATCAGCGCGCTCTTGCCACTTCCCGTCGCGCCTACCACGCCGAGCGTGCCGCCGGCCGGTATGGAAAAAGACACATCGCGTAGCACCCAGCGCGGGGTCTCTCCTTCCTGAACCGGGTAGTGGAATCCAACACGCCGGAACTCGATCGATCTGCCGGCGTGAGACTCCGGCAGCGGCCGCGGTTCGTCAGGCGTGGATATAGTCGGCGCGATGGCGAACAGCTGGTTGAGCCGCGCCATCGAGGCCGACGCGCGCTGAAAAAGGTTGATCACCCACCCGAGCGCTATCATCGGCCACGTTAGCATGGCCAGATACAGTCCGAAAGCCACGAACGAGCCCACGCTGATCTCGCCTCGCACGACTAACGAGCCGCCGAGGCCAAGCACGATTGCGCCCGCCAGCCCTGCCAGCAGGCCGAAGCCCGGGTTCATCAATCCCCACAGCTTCACCAGGCGGATGTTGCGGTGTACGTATTCGTCGTTCAGTCCGCCAAACCTGTCGATTTCGGCATTCTCCTGACGGTAGGCTCGCACCACCCGCACACCGGAGATGTTCTCCTGCGCGTGCGTCGTAATCGTCGAAAAATGTTCCTGCACCGCCTCGAACCTGTCGTGGATCTCCTTTCCGGCACGAACCATCAGGATCGGGAGGAGTACCATAGGGAGCAGCGCGAGACCGGTCAGTAGCGGACTGATCTGAAGCATGAACGTGAGTGCTACCGCGCCACCGGCTACAGTGTTGACCAGATACATGTAGGCTGGCCCTGCGGCCATACGCACGGCCGAGAGATCATTGGTAAGACGTGCCATGATGTCGCCGGTCCGCAATCGGGCCGTCGCGGTCGCATCGAGCTTCTGGAGGTGCTGATACAGATCGTTTCGTAGATCGTATTCAATGCGGCGGCTCACGCCGTTGAGCAGTTCACGCATCAGGAAACGGGCGCCGGCAGCCGCTACCGAAACAACAAGGATGAGACCGGCTAGTTTCCAGATACGGGAAAAAGGCTCGTCCGCCCGCATCGAGTCGATGGCCTCACGCAGGAGCCATGGCACTACCGCGGCAAACGTCGCTGCGAGCAGCACCATGCCGAGCCCAAGCAGGACGCTTCCGCGATAAGGACGGAAGTAGGGCAGAAGCTTTCGTAGTGCCCTCATACGTGGCACACCGATTGCCCCCTTAATAGTGAGTTGCGCGCGGCCTGCACGGTTCGCGAAGTGGTTGAAAGGCGCGTTATCAACTGTTTACAATGAAGTGCCATCTTCTGGAGGATTACATGCGCAAATATACCTGGCCTACGACCCTGATGCTGGCGTGTTCCGTCGCATTTGTGGGTGCCTGTGCCAGCGGTGATGATGACCTCGCCTCGGACACGACGCTATCGAGCGATCTGGCCTTGGCCGGACAGGATTCGCTGGCGGAGCCATCACTGACGGATGTACCGAACGAGACGGCGTCGCCGTCCAAGAGCACTCCGGCCCGTCCAAGCACCTCGCGGCCGGCAACGTCGCGGCCAGCCCCGACCCCGTCGCGGCCAGCC
>JBGTNB010000640.1:0-3730 GCA_041743285.1 Gemmatimonadaceae bacterium | reverse complement strand
CGGCCAAATTCCACGTCAACGAGGAGGCTGGCGCCGGAGGCCACCACCTCCGTTTCGGAGGGCGACTTCGGCCCGAACGACACAACCTTGCCGTCCTGGGGCAGATGGGGGACGGGGCCGGCCTGGGCCAGGTACACCCTGTTGCCCTTCACATCAAGCCCGGTCGGGACGATGTTGCCGAACGCGATCACAATGCCGATCTCGCCGTTGCCGCTGACCCGCAGCACGCGGTTGAGGTGCCCATCGGTGACCAGGAACCCGCCGCGATAGGTTTGGAGCGCGTATTGGTATCCGGTAGGCGCATCGATAACGAAGTCCTCAGTCGGCGGATTAGCCACGTTGAACGCGCCGATGTCAGCGACGACGGTGAAACTCTGTGGGCCGTCCACTCGGTAGATGCCAACGATTTCGCTGCCGCCGATGTCCGAGCCGACCAGGCTGACCAGTGCGTACGCGGTCCTGTCGATGAACGCGACATCCATCACCCCTCCCTCAGGGGGGAAGACTTGCATCGGCAGACCACTGGCGAACGTCGTGGTGGCCCCCGACAGCGGATCGATGCGTGAGATCCGGCCGGCTGCGCCTTCGGCGACATACAGCGCGCCGTCGGGACCGATGGTGCTGCCCAAGGCACCCTGCAGGCCACTGGCCAGAAGTGTGGCCTCGGGGCCGTCCCCGAACGAGGCAAGCAATCGTCCTGTCGCGGCGGGAGTCTGACCTGGGTCTGGCGCAGTGGTCTGGTCGCACCCGCCGATCAACAGGCCGGCACAAATCATAGCGAGTCCTCTCGAGATCGAACTGCGGAGCATGGTGGACCTCCTGAACGGGGAGTCTGGACGTGTGGTCTGCAGCCGCGTAGCCTATCGACATTCTGGAACGGAATCGCGACCCGAAACGGCTCACATGCGGCTTGCCAGATGTGCGGCGAACGCCTATGCTGGTGTCCCCGCCGTGGAGGGAGGTAATGGCATCCGTGCCATCGGACGTCACAGATCTCCTGAAGCGATGGAGCGCGGGAGACGAGCGCGCGAGAGATCAACTCATCCCCCTGGTCTACAAACGTCTGCGCGAGTTGGCGCACCAGCGGTTGCGCGGCGCACCGCCCGAGAACTCGCTAAACACCACCGGCCTGGTTCACGAGGCCTACATCCGCCTGGTTAACGCTCCTCACCCCAACCTGCCGGACCGCGCCCATTTTTTGGCGCTTGCGTCCGAGGTCATGCGGAATCTTCTCGTCGACCGTGCCCGCGCCCGAATGGCGGCAAAGCGCGGCGGCGGCCAGACTCCGCTGGAGCTGAACGAGACGCTGTTGGTCGCGGACGACGATTTGGAGAGCGTTACCGAGTTGGATGAAGCACTCTCGCGTCTCCAAGCCGTGAGCCCGCGGCAGGCTCTCCTGCTACAGCATCGGTATTTTGGCGGCCTGTCACTGGAGGAGAGCGCAACAGCAGTAGCCACGTCGCTGGCGACAGCGAAGCGAGAGCTGCGATCGGCCAGAGCGTGGCTCGCGTTGGAGCTTCACGGCGAGACGTTACACTAACAGTCTCATGGATCCACGCCGCTGGCAGGAGATCCAGACTACCTTCGACACCATCGTCGAGATGGACGGCGTAGAGCGCGGGAACCGCCTAACGGCGCTCAGAACCTCTGACCCCGAGCTGAGTGCCGCGGTTGAATTATTACTGGCCGCCGATTCCGTCGCTGATTCGCGGCTCGCGCCGCTTGAAGCCGTTTTCTTCCCCCAGTCTGCTCCCGTCTCCGATCCGCTCGGGCTCGCAGGCCGAACTGTCTCGCACTTCCAGGTCCACGAGCCGATTGGAGCGGGAGGCATGGGAGTCGTCTATCGGGCCGAAGACGCGCGCCTCGGCAGGGCTGTCGCCCTGAAGTTTCTACTGCCCTCTCACAGCCTCGATGCGCGTGCCAAAGCGCGGTTCCTGCGCGAGGCGCAGATGGTCGCCGCACTCGATCATCCGAATCTCTGCACCATCCACGAGGTCGGCACGAGCGACGATGGAACGTTCTTCCTGGCAATGGCGCTTTACCCAGGCGAAACGCTCAAGGCTCGGCTGACTCGGGACGGCCTTATGCCCGTGAGCGAGATTCTGGAGGTCGCTCGGCAGGTGGCTGAAGGGCTCGAACGCGCACACGGAGCGGGCATCGTGCACCGGGACTTGAAGCCGGGCAACGTGATGCTCCTGCCAGATGGAACTATAAAGATCCTCGATTTCGGCTTGGCCAAAGCGCGGGATCAAAGTTTGAGCGAACCGGGCGCGCGCTTCGGGACCGTCTCATACATGGCACCCGAGCAGATCCGAGGCGAAGCGGCCGATGAGCGCGCGGACCTGTGGGCCTTGGGTGTAGTTCTCTACGAGATGCTGGCGGGACGAAAGCCGTTCGGCGGAGAGCAGGACATCGCCATCGCACACGCGATTCTCCACGATGAGCCGGTTCCCCTCTCGACGTATCGCGGCGACGCGTCGGCGGCACTGGAGGATCTCCTGCTCCGGCTGCTCCAGAAGGATCCGGCCAGGCGCTACGCAACGGCGTCGGAGCTGCTCGCTGATCTCGCGCGGATTGACACAGCCGTTCAGGGAGCCAACGGGTCGCTGCGCACGCGCCGGCGGCGCACCGGGCGCAACGCCGATCGCAACGCGAAGGCAGGTGATTTCGCGCACGCGCCCGAAACCACCCGACTGCCACAGCGGCCGTCAGCTCGTGCACGACGATTGATTCCCATAGCTATCGGCGCTGCGGTCGCCATAGTCGCTGCAATCGCCGCCGTTTTGAGTTTGATTCGCACGCCCGGCCCGCGGCCGCAGCCGGACCGGGTTCAACTGACGTTCACGGGCAACGCAATAGCCCCGTCGCTGTCCCCTGATGGAACGCGTGTAGCATTCGCTGAAAAACAGTGCGACGAAACCGGCTACTGTACCTATCAAGTGGTCATCCAGGATACGGACGGCACCGGCCGCCTCGTGCTCGCGCGCAACATCGGATACATCTACAAGACGCAGTGGATTTCCAACGGTCGCCTTCTCGAATTCTCCGGCTCGTACCCTCCTTTGCGCCACGGGGCGTTCGCAGTTTCGACGCTCGGCGGGGAGCCAAGGTACCTCGGCTGCTGCACTTTCCATTTACTATCGGGAGATACCGCGTTCCTCGGCGTTGGCAGCATGCCTGGAGTAGATCGCGCCTGGGTGCGGCGGATCACCGTTGGCGACGGCCAGACGCTCGATAGCATTCCAATCCGCGACCAGGGAGCTGCTTACCACATTACTGCATTGAGCATTCCGGATCGGCTCATTGTAGCAGTGCGAAAGACTCTGGAGAGCACGCCCGAGCTCCGTTTGATTGACTTTCGCGGTGAAATCATGGATCGCGTCATACCGCCGTTTTGGTCGCTCGATCGCATTTACCCCGATGGGTGGGTGCCTTCCCGGCAAAAGCTGGTTGTCGCTTCTCAACATGCCGCTATTGAACGAGAGCCTAACACGATGAGTTTGATCAGGCGTGAGCTCGCCGGCACTGAGTTCGACATTCTTGCTATGAATGTGACGGCCTCAGGTATTGAGCCAGACATCGACACCGTTTTTGCCGGTTTGCAGCTCCATAACGGGATATTCGCCATCTCGCCCGACGGGGAGCGGCTCGTCTACTCGGCGGGACCCGTGGAGACTTCGCTCTCCACGATCGACGTCGATCGGACCGCGTCAGGGCGGTTGGCGGCAAC
>JBGTNB010000639.1:0-23414 GCA_041743285.1 Gemmatimonadaceae bacterium | reverse complement strand
GCACCGCCGGAGACCGCCTCGAGGCTGGCCACGACGTTACGAGCGGAAAAGCTGACGGCGCGCGCGACTCCGCCGGCGCGGCCGCCCCCCGAATCAGCGGCCATCGCCGCGGGCGTGCCCACTACCAATCCAGCCGCAATTGAATCGCCAGGCAATATGCTGTCGTGGGCGATGGCGAATACAGCGGCAACCGTCGCCGAATCACCGTCCGGCAGCACGGCGATCTGAAATTCCAGCGCTGCATCGAAGCGCGCATAACGTGGCGAGTACTCCGCCGCTGGAATCCTCGGCGACAGATCCCAATCCTGCGGCGCGGAGCGCCAGGGATCGCTCGCGAGAGCGAGCGACGGAACGAAGGTGCTCCCGTGCCCCGCTCGGTGCGTTATGATGGATACCCGGCTCTCCATTCCGTTCGAAGCCCGTCGTTCCCACCCGACCGGCGAACCAAACCGCAGGAGCAGCTGTTCCATGTCGCTCGACCAGCGCGCACCCTCGACGTTCCGTGCCTCCCTGGCGATGTGGGTTTGCACCAACCTGGAGAATTGCTCGTTGCGGCGGTCGTTTCCCGCGCGCATCCACAGCGGATCGGCGAGCCACCAGAACAACTCGGTCAGCGAGTCCCGAGCAGCGGCCGACAGCGCGGTCAACGCTCTCAGATCACGCTGGTCTAGCAGTGGCATCTCGTTTTTCCACCGTGACAGCTCGTCAGGCGGCATCAGCTGCATCGCGTCGGCGAAGCTTTGCTCGGCGGGTCCCGGCTCGTCTCGAGCGTGGTGAACCAGCCCGAGCAGGGCATTGCACCACCACCTTTCGGCCATGCAGCCCCGGCCGGCATCCAGGGCTCGGTCGTTCCGCCCCGCTTCGAGTAGATAGGCGATGCGCTGACCTGCTATCCAGCCGTCGCCGGGAACCGCGGCCGCGGCATCGGCAAGGTCGGCGAGAAGAGCGTCTCGTGCCTCTTCGACGTCCCGGTGCGGTGGCGGTGGCTTCCACTCATCGTCTGCGTCGTCGTGCCACACACAGTACCGGCCGACGTACTCGTGGCAGGCGCGCGACGGGTCGCCGCGATGCCAGGAGAGTCGGCTGGCCCGCACGCGCTCGAACCGCGACTGAGCCTTACGAGCCGCCGCCGAGATTGCAACGCTGTCATTTACAGACGCGCCCGCACCCGATGGCTGAGCTTGCAAGGAGCAGGGCGCGAATATGTACACCGCCGTCACAGCGCCGGCCGCTAGGCAGTCTTTCAGCAATGTCCTGAAAAGAAGAACGCTCCGCACGGTTCTGGCCTCCACTGCAACAATGAGGCACGAACCGGCGGAGCGCGACCCCCCGCCGCGTACGACGATTAGAACCCTATCTTGAGCCCGGCGCTGAGCGCAAAGTTGTGGGTCGCTTCGGTGCCGATGTCGATCAGAGCGGCCTGCTCGAAATCGAACTTGCCGTAGTAGTCCTTGGCCATCAAACGCATCGCTACGTTCGGACTGACTCGCACGTCAACTCCCAGCCCCGCATTCAGGGCGAAGTTCGTCGCGTTGGTCTGGATAGGCCCGACCGAGATCCCATGACGCATTGCACCTGCGCCCACCTGCACGAATGGCGCGGTCGCCGAACCCCCACGTGCAAACCCGAGCTGAAGTCCAGCGTCGAACAGCCAGATCTTGCTGTCTGCCAGCTCGAATCCGCCCAGAATCGGCACGCCCGCCTCGATTGCCGTGCTGCTGTGTGCAACGTTACCGATCAGCGAAAGCCCAGGCGTGATCGCAAAGCCTATCTGCGCACCATAAAGCGGCGCATCAGCGGTGCGGAGTGAAGTACCCAGCGGGCCATCGATCAGGTTTCCGAATACCATGTAGCCAGCGTACGGCGCAACGTGCACGCGTTCCGCTCGCGGCGCCTGCGCCTCAGCCGCTTCTCCGAACATCGCGATGCCCAGTACCGTTCCAACAATCCAGGTTCTCATTATCTCCTCCATCTCGCCCGTGATGAACACCGCGTTGAGCGGTGCGCATCATTTTGAAAGGCAGGGCTGATGCCAAGCGGCGAGCCCGATGGATTTGGATGGGAACTGATTGTGACGCTACGACTTACGTGAATCTCCGAAACCCGCTCTGCATCTAACGGCGTCTCCACCGCAGGACAGATCCACCATGGTTTGGCGGACGGATTAGGCAGCAGATGCGAGCCTGCCGCGCTCATGCGAGGCCTTCTCACACCAGCAAGGATTCACTCCGTGCGCTTCAACAATAGCCGGTCAATCGAACACCTGGTGTTCGCGAAACCCCAGCAGAGCACTCTTTACATCGAGTGCGATGTTGCGGAATCGCTCGGCGGACTCGGGGCTGACGCGCACCTTTGAAAAGAGGATGATGGCAAACAACTCCTCGCCCCCCAGCCCGCCGAATCCGATCACCGACTCCACTCCGTGCTTCTTAACGAACTCCGCCTGAGCAGGAATGTACGGGCTGCCTTGCGCTCGCTCGACATGAAAGACGTTGTATGTCTTGCCCTCGAGCTCCTGGATCAACGTGGGTGATGGCGCGACCACCGACTCTATGTCGAGCCCGAGTTGACGAATGAGCTGCGCGATCATCGGCGCGCGCTCGACGACCTCGCGCGTTGGCAGGGGGATGGCGCGATGGTCGCGAGATTGGCGGCGGTCGTTCCAGTCAGGCAGAATGCCGGCTGTCGCCAGAAGCGTCAGGCATCGGACGTCCTGCCTTTCGGGCTGCTCCGCAAGCAGCGATCGCGCGACTACGCGTAGCTCCGGCTCGAGATTGGAGAAGCGATGCGTCCGATAGAATCGCGCCAACACGCAACTGCGTTCGTCAGACGATGGATCGCGGAAAGCGTTGTAGAGGTATTGAACAATGTGACGGGCGGCACTTTCCACCGTCGGAGCTCCGCGAGCGACGCGGCGCAGCTCGGTACCGCATCGGAGCATGTCGCCCAGAGAGAACTTCTCCAGCGACAACGCCCGCAACGTGCCGCCGTTTGCCGGGGGAGTGAGACGCGTCACGTCAGTCGGTAATTAGGAGTGCCAGGGTGAACCAGCCACGGCATCACGCGCCGAGCTGACTTCAGCTCGCCGGATCCAACGCAAGGCTTGCGCCGAGGCGCGCCCTCGCTGCAATCGAAGCAGATCTGCGGCACCTTCATCAGGCTCCAGCAGCTAGCGACGCCCGTTCTCAACCGCGGGCGACGGCCTGCCGCCGATGGTGCGGTCGAAGAACTCCGACGTCGCCCGATTGACGATCAGCCAATTGGCGTGCAGAAAAAAGTGATGTGTGTCATCGGGGATGACCAGCACCTCATATGGTACGTCCGCCGCCTCGAGGCGCTGCACGAGATCGACCGTCTGGCTGAACCGTACATTGCGGTCATCGTCGGCGTGGATGAGCAGCACCGGCGACTTCCACGAGTCGATCGAAGCTACGGGCGAGGATTCCCATGCGACCTTTGCCGCCCGCTCCCGGTCGGTCGGCTCGTAACGCCACTCGGTTCCTCCGATTCGCCTTCCTTCTTCCGCGGTGAAATCGTGCACGCCGTGTATGTCGACGCCCGCGGCGAACAGATCGGAGTCGCGCGCCAGTGCCAGGGCGGTGAGATAGCCGCCGTACGATCCTCCATAGATTCCGATGCGCGCCGGATCGACCTGCGGCAACCGCCGCAGATACTCGCCGGCCGCCTTTACGTCCAGGTATTCCGACGCACCTCGCGCCCCAGCGTCCGGCGGGCGGTGGAAGTCGTAACCATAGCCGATGCCCAGCCGGTAGTTCACAGAGAGCACCACGTAGCCGCGGCTAGCCAGATATTGATTGGATGCGTAAGCGTTGGAGTAGTAATCGGAGTAGTGCCAGCCTAACAGCATCTGTCGTGGCGGTCCGCCGTGCACGTAGATAATGGCCGGCTTCTTCGTGGCTCCACCGGGGGCTTCGAAGAGCTGTCCGCGCACGGTGACGCCATCGGGCGCCTTGAACGTGAGGCGCGTGGGAGTAACCAGCGATCGTGTGGGAAAGTCAGCTGGTATCCGACCTTCGGCGATCAGGCGAGGGGTGCCGCCGGCGGCAGGGATCACCGCCGGCAGTGGCGGGCGCTGCGCTGTGGCACCAAGAAAAGCGATCGTCGCGCCGTCTCCGGTCACGACGGGCGTCCATTCCAATCCGCTTCCCGGCGTAAGCACCTCGGGCGCCGACCGGTCGACCGGCGCCTTGACTATATGTCGGCGGTCTATGTCGTCAGGCTGCGAGCCAGCGTTCCCCGCAAATACGGCGTACCGGCCATCGGGGCTCATCTGGATGTACTCCGCCATGTATTCGCCAGGCGTGAGGAGCAAAGGCTCCCCGCCTGACGCGGCAATCGAATACAGGTGCGGCCAGCCGTCCACATAGGAAAGGAACACTACGCGGTCGCCCGCCGCCCAGTGGAGATTGGTCCCACCGTGCGTGCTCGGCACCGAACCACGCAGCGTCTCCGGTGCCTTCCAGAGCTGCGTGGCCGAGCCGGTGCGTGCGTCGGCGACCCAGATAGACCACGGGCTGTGAGGGGGCTCGAGCAGCGGTTCCGGCGCCCCGCCCGCGCCAGGTCGACGAATGAAAACGAGACGGGCGCCATCGCGCGACCAGCGCGGCGATGCATCGCGAGAAGTCGAGGGCGCGATCCACCTGATGGGCATCGAATCGCCGGAGAAGATACCGATGAAGGCGTGGTCGCCGCGGCCGGCGACGAACGCCAGCTGCGAGCCGTCGGGCGACCACTGCACCCCGCCGACGTTTCCGCGGGCAAAGAACAACCTCCTGGCTTCCTTCGAACCATCGATCGGCACCGTCCAGATCTGCCCGCCCCGCTCGAACGCGACGACATCGCTTCGCGGCGAGATCACCGGGGCGTCGCCATCGACGAGCACCTTAGGCGCGCCACCCTCGTACGGCACCACCCAGATCTGCACCGTGGGAGCTACGGTGCTCGATGCAGGGTTTGGCGGAATGTCGGACCAGTTGCCTCCATGCTCGCCGCCGCGCACGTACACGACCCACTTTCCGTCGGCCGATAGTGAGACGCTCGTCAATTCCTGGCCGTCGTCTTTCGAATAGTGCGAAAGCTGGCGTGGCTCGAATCGCGGTCCTTCGGCTACCCAGACATTGCGCTTGCCTTCCTCATTGAACACCCAGGCGATGCGGCTGCCGGTCGCGGCCGCGGTCAGTTCATTCGGAAAGGGATAGCTGCGGACCTGCTCGATTGTGTAGGCAGCGGATGCAGCAGGTTGCGCATGGGCAGGAACGCTCGGCAGCACCACCAGCAGGGCGGCGGCCAGTTGACGCGAACGATGCATGGATTACTCCGGCGGGCTTTGGATTTTCACGATAGCTCGCGCACCTCGCTGCCGCCAGCGGGTCGATCTCCGATGCCCGAGGCGCGTAGCCCGTACGCGCGGTTAGGAAACGTGCCCGCTTTCATCGCACGCTCATCCCTGTTTTCGTTACGTATGCATTCGTGCGCACAGCGGCTCGCCTTCGCAACCCGGACATTCGGCGCGTGACGACCCCGCAGCCAGCGGTCTCAGCACCTGCGCCGGCTGCACGGCGGGTCATCGATGCGGCGTCGCTCAGCAGACGCGAACGCAACATTACGCTCGCCGGCGTGCTCGCCGCACTCCTGCTCGCGGGACTCGACCAGACCATCGTCGCGACTGCGGGGCCGGCAATCCAGCGGGACTTGCAGATTGCGCCGTCGCTCTACGCCTGGCTGACGACGGCGTATCTGGTGATGGCGACGGTAATGCTGCCCATTTATGGAAAGCTGTCCGATCGTTTCGGACGCAAGCCGATTCTCATCATCGGCGTGGCGATTTTTCTCGCCGGCTCGCTGCTGTGCGGTGTCTTATCGGCTCGGTGGCGCTGTGGTTCATCGTCACGGCAATGCCGCGTCTTGGCGTACATTCCCAGCAGCGGCTGCCGGTGGATATACTGGGTGCGGTGCTGCTGTTCATCGGGGTCATACCCCTCATGATCGCGCTGAGCGTCGGGCGCTCCGAAGGAAGCGCGGCCGGCGGTGGCTATGCGTGGACTTCCTGGCAGGTTCTGACGATGCTCGGCCTGGCAGGAGCGGGGCTGATCGCATTTCTCATTCGCGAGCGGCACGCTCCAGACCCAATCCTGCACCTCGAGCTATTCAGAAACCGGGTTGTCAGCTTAGGCGCCGCGGCGCTGTTCGTGCTCGGCGCCGCCTTTCTCTTTGGTATAGTCTTTCTTCCTCTGTATCTGGTGAATGTGACGGGAGTTTCGGCTACGGATGCCGGCCTGGCGATGATGCCGCTCACCTTCGGCATGGTCACATCCAGCATTGCGTCGGGCCAGATCGTCTCGAAGTTCGGGCATCCCAAGCTCATCATGCTCGCGGCACTCGCCATTCTCGGTGGATCGTTTGCGGTAATGGGCTTCACGCTCACACCCGAGTCGTCGCAGTGGTCGGTAAGCGCTCGGATGTTGTTGATAGGTCTTGGCATAGGACCCACGCTTCCGCTTTACACACTCGTAATGCAGGCCGCATCACAGCCCCGCGAGCTGGGCGTGGTGACGGCCGCATCGACCTTCTCCCGGTCGCTGGGCCAGGTGATCGGTCTAGCGCTGTTCGGCACCCTATTCGCCAGCACGCTGGGTGGGGAACTCGCCGGGCGCGTCGCGCCGCGAGTGGCGGAGTTGCCGCCGGCGGTCCGGGAGGCGATTGACGGGAGTAGCGCTTCGTCCACGACACCCGGTGGCGAAGGCGGCCCAAACGTGGCCTTCGATACGGCAGCGATCAAAAGGCGGGTGCGACACGCCGCTCCGGGTGACGAAACGGCGTTGGCGAGGGTCGACATAGTGCACCGGTCCTTTCAGGTCGCATTCACCGAAACGGTCATGAAGCTTTTCCGCGTTGGTATAGGATTGGTTCTGTTAGGATTGATCATCACGGCTCTGATGCCGGATGTCGACTTGCGGCATGCCTTGCCTGCCGGGCGGGCCGTCCCAGCCGAGTAGGAAGTGCGAGCGAGTCTTGACAGGGTGCGATCACCCTCTAGCTTTTCGGTTATGACACGTGCGTCGCTCGGCCACCTTTCTCTTGGACTCGGCAATCTTTTTAGCCGCGTCATTCTCGTATGCGCGCATACGGGGGGAGCCACCGAGTTCTGAGCAGACGGCGAACGACAGCTAAAGCCGCTCACGACGAGGCCTCTCCCGAATCATCGGGAGGGGCCTCGTCGCAATATCAACCTGACGATTGGAACCGGCCAACGCCATTCGATGTATGGACAGTTGAGGACCTTATGACTCATGACACCAGTGCCTCCCGCGAGGCAGATCCGACAATGCCTGCGTTTGCCAGGGAGGCTCGCGCACGGCGAGCGCCTCTGCTCCGGCGCGCGGCCAATCGAATATCGCGCCGGATCCTCCGCTCTCTCGGAGCGGAGCCCCGTTCCGTGCTTCCAGCTCCGCTCGAAGGCACGCCGCGGGTGTTCGAACGAAATCCGCTTGCTCCGGCACGCGCATTGGCGAGGCCGGTAGAGCCGGATGTTGCACTCGAAGAGGAGCGCAACCGCTGGGGTGGTCGCCTGTAGGTAACCGCCGTCCCCGGGGAGACTTCGAATGGCGCGAACCGCGGGCGAAGAGCCCGAAATCGTGCACTGGCTGCTGCGCGGCGCCGCGATCACAGCTGCTGCCCTAACGTTGAGCTGCTCCGGTGGCACCACATCCGGGCCAGATCCCTCAGGCTCCCTGCGCGTACTGTTCATCGGCAACAGCCTCACTCAATTCAATGATCTGCCGGAGATGGTGCGCGCCCTTTCGGATTCCGCCGGGGGGCAGCCGATTCGCGTCGGTGAAGTGACGTTCGGCGGATTCAGCCTCCAGGACCACTGGAATAAAGGTGATGCGCTCGAGGCAATCGACAGCCGGCGATGGGATGTAGTCGTCATGCAGCAAGGGCCCTCCTCGCTCGATGACAGCCGGGCTGAGCTCATCGACTGGGCGGGGCGGTTTGCAACGCGAATACGCGCCGCGGGTGGGCAACCTGCACTGTACCAGGTCTGGCCGATGGATTACCGGCTAGACGTATTCGATAGGGTTCTGGAATCCTACCGGTTGGCGGCCGAAGGCGTGCAGGGCGAGCTGTTGCCGGCCGGTGCGGCGTGGGCGGCGGCGTGGGAGAGCAATCCCGGATTGCCACTCTACGGTCCCGACGGTTTCCATCCCAGTGCGATGGGCTCTTATCTCGCTGCGCTGGCCATCTACGGCGAACTCCTCGACGTGTCTACGGTGGGGCTGCCATCCCGGCTGGCGGCGGTTGGAGGCTCATCGGTGCTGGTGAACATTCCTCCGGCACAGGCGGCGGCGCTTCAGGCAGCTGCGGATGAGGCGACCGGCGCTCCATAACGAGTGCGCACCGAGTCAGGGCGCGGCTTCGTGGAACTCCACGGCGGTGGCTCGCTCGCTCGTCCAGCGCATCCGCCAGTCGCTCTCGAACAGCAGTACCGGGTTCCCCTTGGCATCGAACAGCCGCATGATGCCGCGATCTTCGGAGAGCCGCTCGATCTCGGCAGCGCTGCCGGTCACCCAGCGCGGATGCTTGTAGACGATAGGCTCGAGCCGGCAACGCACACGGTATTCGTGCTCCAGCCGGTGCAGCAACACGTCGAACTGCAGCATCCCAACTGCTCCAACGATTGGCGTCGGCCCAGAGATGTCAGTCGCCGAGGTGAAGAAGACCTGCGCCGCACCCTCTTCGGTGAGCTGCCGCAGTCCGGCGTCCAGCTGCTTGCGGCGCAGCGGATCATCGAGGATCACGCGGGCAAAATGCTCTGGAGGAAAGCGCGGAATGTCGAGGAATTCCAGATCCGCGCCATCCGACAGCGTGTCTCCGATACGCAGCGCTCCCCGATCGAGAATGCCGATTACATCGCCGGGCCACGCTTCTTCAATGTGCGTGCGCTCGCGGGCGAGAAACTGCTGCGGCGCCGCCATTCGAATGGTCTTGCCGGTTCGCACGTGGCGAACAGGCATCCCCGCCTCGAATCGCCCCGAACAGATCCTAACGAATGCAACCCTGTCGCGGTGCCGTGCATCCATGTTAGCCTGGATCTTGAACACGAATCCGGTGAACGCCTCATCGGTGGGATCGACCGGGCCCGCGCTCGACTCTCTTGCCACCGGCGCAGGAGCAAGCGCGAGAAACTCACTGAAGAAGGTTTCGACGCCGAAGTTCGTGAGCGCGCTTCCGAAGTATACCGGTGTCTGCGTGCCGGCCATGACTTCTTCACGCGAGAACGGATGCCCGGCCGCATCCAGCAGCGCGATATCGTGCAGCAGCCGGTCGTGGCCCTCATCTCCCAGTTCCGAGCGCAAGGCATCATCGTGGAGTTCCAGCACCTGCTCGCCGGCCCGCTTGGCGCCGCGGTCCGCGCCGCGGGCAAACAGATGCGCGCGCGCCTGACGGCGGTCGTACACTCCAAGAAAGGCGCCGTCGCGGTAGATCGGCCAGCTCGCCGCATAGCAGGCTATGCCCAGGTCCGACTCCACGTCTTCAAGCAGCTTGAGCGGCTCCTCGCCCGCACGATCGCACTTGTTGACGAAGGTGAAAATCGGTGTGCGGCGCCGCTTGCAAACGGCAAAGAGCTGACGTGTGCGGTCCTCCACCCCCCGGCGATTGTCGAGAAGCATGACCGCGCTGTCGGCGGCGATCAGCGTGCGGTAGGTGTCCTCGGAAAAGTCTTCGTGGCCGGGCGTGTCTAGCAGGTTGATCTGATACCCGTCGTACTCGAACTGCATGACGCTGGACGAAACCGAGATACCACGTTCCTGCTCGAGCTTCATCCAGTCCGATGCGGCGTGCCGGTCGGCCCGGCGGGCCTTGACCGAGCCGGCGAGGTGGATGGCGCCGCCGTAAAGCAGCAACTTTTCAGTTAGCGTCGTCTTGCCGGCATCGGGATGGCTGATGATCGCGAACGTGCGCCTCCGGCTAATGGCGGCTTCGATGACGTGCCGGGTAACCTCTATCACGTTGGCGTCAGGCATGCCGAAAGCTAGAAGCGAGAGGGGTCAGCGGCAACGACGACGCCTATGTAGGTGAGGTCCTGGCTGCGCAGGGGACTTGTCTCACTCGCTCAACTCGATCAAGCTTGCGAAGCGCCGGGAGTTGATATGTCTAGCGCTTCATCGGCGCGTTGCGGGGCCACCAACGCCTCACCTCATGACCCGGGTGGACATGTCGGAAGGGGACAAGCCCACGGAAGCACCGTTCGCGGCTCAACTGCCTGATCTCTCGCATCCGGTGCTGGTGCACTTTTACCGGGCGGTGGTGAGCCATGCCGATGTGTGGCGCCAGCGGATGGATGCCACCACCAACTGGGCAGCCGCGACTACGGCAGCAATGGTGACGTTCTCGTTTGGCGACAGGGCTGCTCCGCACGTGGTGCTGCTGCTGACGCTCGGCTTCAACATGATCTTTCTGTTGATGGAATCACGGCGGTATCAGGTCTACGACCTCTGGCGTCGTCGCTTTCGGACTCTCAATCAGTACCTCATCGCGCCCGTTCTCGCTCAGAAGCAGGGGCCTGACGCCGCGGCAATACAGGAAAACCTGGCACGCGTGGCGGCTGATCTTGGGCGAACCGTCCCTCACCTGAGCCTTGTCGATGCGGTGGGATACCGCCTGCGGCGCAATTACGTCTATCTGATCGGCGTCGCATTGGTGGCGTGGGTAACGAGGCTCGCCTTTCAGCCGTTTGTGACGGCCGAGTGGGACGACATCGTCGCACGCGCGTCGATTGGCACCATCCCGGGCAGCGTCATCATGACCAGCGTCGCGCTCTTTGCGCTCGCCTGCCTTCTGTTGGCGGCTCGGGCACCCTCCGAGCACATGTTGAACTGGATGTCGGTTCCCTCACCGGCGGAACGGCTCGTCGCCCAGTCGCGACGGTGGATGAGCAAGTCGGGCCGCCCAACCTGAGAGCGGGCCGCGACGGCTGACCTTTCCTGGGATGCGGCGCACGTATCGGCCCATTTCTTGACCAGTGGCGAAGCGGGCGGTACACACACATCGACGCGGCACTCGCCGGTAACCGGCGGAGGCGCGAGGTTTTCACCGAGAGGGGAAATGAGCAAACTGCTGCGCGGTCTGGCCGCGGGCTACGGCGCCAAGAAGCTCGGAGGCGGGTGTTTCAGCACGGTGCTGATCTTCATTCTGCTGTGGTGGTTGTTAGGATATTGCGGAATCTTCCAGTAGGCCTTTCGGAACGTCGCTCCGTAAAAAGCCGTCGCGGCGCAGGCGCGCATCGCCGATAGCGTGAAACCTAACGATCCGGACGCGGTTCGCGCCGCCTTCGCTGAACGGGAACGTGAATTCACAGAGGCGTACCGGCTCCGCGAGCGGCATTCGTCTCGCTTGAGCCTCGCGCGACTCGTCACGTTCGGCGTGATCGTGTTGCTCCTCATCCTGGTAGCCGCCGGGCGCTTCTCCGCTTCGACGGTGGCGCCTTTCGTCTGGACGCTGGCGGCCGTGTTCGTCGTTCTGGTGGCCATCCACTCCCGCGTTCGTCGTCAGGCGGCACGCTGCCAGGCGCTGGCCACCGTGAATGCCGAGGCCGGGTTGCGCTCACGCCGGGCGTGGAATGCATTGCCCCAGGTACCGCAATTCACCGCACCCGCCGGCCATCCATACGCCGAGGATCTGGGGCTCTTCGGACACGCGTCGCTATGGCAGCTCCTGCCCCGCGTCAGTGCGGCGCCGGCACGCGCGGTACTCGGCGCATGGCTTCTCGAGCCCGCATCGCCGGCTGTCGTACACGAACGTCAGGAGGCGGTAGCGGAGCTCATCCCTAGATCGGACCTTCGAGATGACCTTGCGGTGCTTGCCCTCTGGATGGGGGAGGTGCCGCCTGTGCTGCTTGCAAACGCGGCACGGATCGGACAGACCCTGGATTGGCTCGCGCACGTACGCTGGTTGATACCGGCAGCTCGCGCGCTCACGCTGGCCATCATCGGAATGAGCGTTCTGATAGCGCTCGATACGCTGCCATTCTCGTCGATCTGGATTCCGGTCGCTGTTTCCGCAGTTCTGTGGATCATCTACGGTGCCCGCGTCAGGCAGACGCTTGGCAGAGTCGATGCCCTGGCCACGGCGCTGCCGTGGTATGCGGACGCGATGGATCGCCTTGCGAAGGAGGAATTCTCATCACCGCTGCTGCGCCGGCTTGCCGGGTCGCTCGAGGCCGGCGAGCACCCGGCCGGCGCAGCTCTGCGAAATCTGCGGCGCACGCTGCAGTTTGCTGAAGTCCGCTATTCGCCAATGCTGCACGCCCCGCTGCAGCTCGCGGGGTTATGGGACTTTCACGTCATCTCCTCGCTCGCTAACTGGGCAGGCAAGCACGGAGACGCGGTGGGTGCCTGGCTACAATCTCTGGGTGAGATAGAATCGCTGGCGGCGCTGGCGGGGCTTGGATATGCCAATCCCGCCTGGAGCGTACCCGAACTAGTCGACGCGGCCGACGTTCACGAGGCTCGCATCGAAGCCCACGCGATCGGCCACCCGCTGCTTGCACCGGAGGTAATGGTCGCCAATGACATTTCTATCGGTCCGCCGGGAACGTTCGTGCTGGTGACCGGATCGAACATGTCGGGCAAGAGCACGCTGCTGCGGGCAGTTGGGCTGAATACCGTGCTGGCGCAGGCCGGCGCACCCGTCTGCGCCTCGGCGCTGCGCCTGTGTTCATTACGAGTCCGCACCAGCATCCGGGTGACCGATTCCCTGGAGGATGGCATCTCGCTGTTCATGGCCGAGCTGCGCCGGCTGCGGAGCGTCGTCGACGCGGCCGAGGAACCGCCTCCGACGCCGCCGGCCCTCTATCTGCTCGACGAGCTGCTCCAAGGGACTAACAGCGCCGAGCGGCACGAAGCGGCGCGAACGGTTATCGCGCGCCTCACCCGGTCGCGCAGCATTGGGCTGGTCACCACGCACGACGTGGCGCTGGCATCGGCGCCCGAGCTCACTCCGGTGGCCGTGCCGATGTTCTTCCAGGAGTCGGTGCTCGCCTCGAATAGCGCGCCGCTCAGTTTCGACTACCGCCTTCGCTCTGGGGTCGTCCCGATGGGGAACGCGATGAAGCTTCTGGCGCTGGTTGGGCTGACCGACCCTAGCTAGTGCAACGTTTTCGTATATTGACGGATTTGGCACTCGGTGGCACGTTATGGTGCCGCAGTTCGCTCCTTCAACGCCTGGAGCTCGCCAGATGTCGGGGTCCCCTCGGGTCGTGCGTACGGCCAGATTACTGGTCTGCGCCCTGGCAGTAGCCTGTAGCGAGTCGACCGAACCGGTTTCCCGTCTGACCATGGACCTGATGGTCGAGCAGGTCGACGGCCCAAACATCCAGCTCGCGCAGCAGGGAACAGCGACCATCGAATGTACCGTCACGCTTCGCGCGACCGCCTACGGTTCGGGTTCCGCCGCGTGGACGGGCGGCAAGTTGCGGTATTTCGTCGGCGGCTCGGGCTCGGCTGTCGACTCGGCGGATATCTCCGCAGCCGAGGTGAGGAGGGGCTGGGGCGATTCGACGATCGCAGCGCATGCGACCCAGCTCACGCGCTGGACCTTCGAGGGAGGATTCCCCTTCTCGGTCCAGTTCGAGTTCGCCTATCGGGAAGCCGGCCTGCGTCAATCGCAGACGGTCACCGAGCAATTTTCCTGCGGCTCGAATGATCCAACTGGCTCCGTGACACCGTCTGTGCAGGGGCTTCAGGTCAGCGCAAGAGACGGCGTGCTCGGGCCTGGCGGCATCGTCGACGTCTCCTTTGAAGCGTCCAGCGGAGCGGGAATCTGGCAATCTTTGGTCGTCATCGACGGCTCTTGCGACGTTCAGCAGCGGTTCGCCGAAGGTTTGCAGCCGCACGTTCGCCGCTACACCAGCCTGACGATTCCGAAAACCTGCAGCCCCGGCGGCTCCGTCGTCGTGAGCGTGCTGGTACTCGATGGGGCGGCTCGCCAAGCGTCCATAACGGCGTCCAATGCGATACCAATCATCGATCAGGCGCCGCCGACTCTCGATCCCATCCTGTGGACGCCGTACATGCCGGGGACCGGTTCGCCGTTGTCCGGCACTTTCTTCGATGGGGATACACTCGAAATCGAATACGCCGCGTCGGATAATCATCGTGTCGAGTGGCTGATCTGGGAGATTGCGCAGTTCGGCCGGCGCGACTCGATTCCCGTCGGTTCCGCCCTCCTGGAGCCTCGGGTGCGAATTCCGCTGGAGGCCGGTTGGCGCGGAGATTTCCAGTTGACTTTGATTGCCCGCGACTCGGTGGGGCTCGACGGTATCGAGCAGTCGTTACCTGGAGCGCTTCGCATCGAGCCAAACCTGTCGTTGAGCTCCCGTACCGACACGATCCAGTGGGACATCGAGGATCTGGAGTTCGATCAGCGGCGTGGAAGACTGTACGTGCTCCAGGCGTTCGCGGATCAAATCCAGATTCTGGCGTTTCCGGACCTGAAGCCGTTAGGAATTCTGAGATTGAGCGCGGAACCACATGGCATCGCCATCACGCCCGGCGGCGATTCCCTGCTCGTGACGCTCGGTCAGCAGCATCGCACGCTTGGTGTCATCGATCTGACACAGACAGTCCTTCAGGTGAGGGAGATTCAGCTCGCTGTCGACCTCAGTATGTCCCAGTCGCCTTTCGGACTTGCGGCCCTTGCGAACAACAAAGTCCTCATTGCCCTCTTCGGCCAGAGCGGGCCACCGAGCAATCAGTTGCTGGAAGTCGACCTGGCGACAGGTCTGCAGCGCATTCGATCCGATGCCAGTCCGCTCGGATCACTGGGCAGTTTGAACATCGTAGCATCGCGCGACGGATCGCGCGCGGCCATTGACAAGGGCGACGTGATGCTTCGGTACGACGCAGCTACCGACGCGTTCGGTCCGGAGGTCTCGGGCAGTTTCGGACACCGAATCAGCTGGAGCGCCAACGGGTCGCGGGCCGCGATGGGGCTAAGTGTCTTCGATGGAAACTTCAATCACCTGCTCGAAGCCGAGCCGCCGCTCACCGGACGCGCGCATTCGTCGGCGCTCTCGCCTAACGGCGCAGAGTTGTATCACTCCTGGAACTATCTCGGTATCATGGCCACGCGTACTTCGGATGGCGCCACCATCGGCCGAATCAGAGCGAGCATGCCGATCGTGGAGTTTCTGCGTGTTTCCCCCGACGGACGCCACCTGCTGGCGGCCTGGGGGGACGGCGCGCAGTTCTCGCACCTAACGGTCTACGATCTGCCGTAAAGCTCCGTTTTGAAAAGCGGGATCCTCAAGCGCAGGACGAGCCGGCGATGGACGACCGCCAGCGCCGGCTCGGTTCCTCGCTCCCTACATAACGCCGTGCCAGGGGCCAGTGCCCTCTTGCGTCCTGTTGGGCAAGGCAAGCGCGATGGGGCGGCTATTCTATTTCCGGCACGAGCCGCTCGCGCCGGGACTCGGCGAAATGCGCGCCGCCGCGCGCCGGGCGCTCGACTAAGAGCGAGTCCGGAATGAAGGAAGTGCGCGAGGATGCGCGGGTCATTGCCATCATGCAGCGTATGCGGCTGCCGCGGTGAGCGGCACCGGGCGGCTGTACGAGTCGAGCCGGCGGTTGCTTCAGCTTCGCACCAGCCGCCGGTACTTGATACGGTGAGGCTGGTCGGCGTCCGCCCCTTTACGCCGCTTGAGGTCCTCGATGTACGCCTGGTAGTTCCCCTCGAACCACACAGTCTCGCTGTCCCCTTCGAACGCCAGGATGTGCGTCGCTATGCGATCGAGAAACCAACGGTCGTGGGAGATCACTACTGCGCAACCGGCGAAATCGATGAGCGCATCCTCCAGCGCTCGCAACGTGTCTACATCCAGGTCGTTCGTCGGTTCGTCGAGTAGCAGAAGGTTGCCGCCGCTCTTCAAAAGCTTCGCCAGGTGGAGCCGGTTGCGCTCGCCTCCCGACATGTTGGCAGCCAGTTTCTGCTGGTCGGCGCCACGAAAGCCGAAGCTTGCCAGATAGGCGCGTGCGTTGAGTTCCCGCTTCCCAACCTGGATCGTGTCCTGGCCATCGCTCACTTCGTCATAGACCGTGCGCGCGCCGGCCAGCTCGCGTCCCTGGTCCACGTACGAAAGGACGACCGTGTCGCCGACGGTAAGCGTTCCCCCGTCAGGCGTCTCTTCCCCGACTATCATCCGGAACAGGGTCGTCTTCCCCGCCCCGTTGGGACCGATCACCCCCACAATGCCGCCGCGCGGCAGCGAGAACGTCAGGTCGTCGAACAGCAGCGTATCGCCGAAGGCCTTGCGCAATCCCTCGGCGATCACCACGTCGTTGCCTAACCGCGGTGGCGGCGGAATGACGATCTCGTGCTGCATGAGCTTGTCGCCCTGCTGCTCCGTCGCCAGCTCCTCGAACCGCTGCACGCGCGCCTTGCTCTTCGCCTGCCGCGCCCGCGGCGCCATTCGTACCCACTCCAGCTCGCGGGCGAGAGTGCGCTGCCGGGCCGAAGCCTGACTCTCTTCCTGCGCCAGGCGCGTACGCTTCTGGTCGAGCCAACTTGTGTAATTCCCTTCCCACGGGATGCCGGCACCGCGGTCCAGCTCGAGAATCCACTTGGCCACGTTGTCCAGAAAGTAGCGGTCGTGGGTGATCGCGACGACGGTGCCCGGGAACTCGGCCAGGTGACGCTCCAGCCAGGCTACCGATTCCGCGTCCAGATGGTTGGTCGGCTCGTCAAGCAACAGTATGTCGGGCTGCTCCAGCAGCACTCTGCATAACGCAACACGCCGGCGTTCGCCACCGGACAGGCGCGAGACATCGGCGTCAGCCGGCGGGAGTCGCAGCGCGTCCATGGCGATCTCGATCTTGGTGTCGAGATTCCAGAGATCCTGCGCATCGATTCGTTCCTGGACCGACGCCTGTTCGTCGAGCAATGCCGTCATCCGCTCATCACTCATCGGCTCGGCGAACTCCATGGAGATGACGTTGAAGCGGTCGAGAAGATCGCGCTGCGCACGTACGGCCTCCTCCACGTTGCCCCGTACATCCTTTGATGGATCGAGTTGGGGCTCCTGGGACAGATAGGCGACCCGGGTTCCCTTCGCAGCCCATGCCTCACCCTGAAATTCCTGGTCGACTCCGGCCATGATGCGAAGCAGCGACGATTTGCCCGCGCCGTTGGCGCCGAGTACGCCGATCTTGGCGCCGGGATAGAAGGAGAGCCAGATGCCATCGAGGATAACGCGCGAAGGAGGGACGACCTTGCGCAGATCCTTCATTACATAGATGAACTGAGGAGCCATGAGAAGAGATGCGGGAAGCGAGATGCGAGATGCCGAAGTGCGAAGTGCGAAGTGCGAAAGTGGAATCCTCGCATTTGCCAATGTTCAGTGTCGCGAAATCTAAGTAGGGTGGCGCCGCGGGTTCATGTGGATGGGAAGGCGAAATACATTTGTGCCATGTTTCCGCCCACGCCGCGTCCCCCGCTTCGGATGGCCCTTCGCCGGCGTCATCCTCGAGTCTCGCTTCTCGCATCTCTCATCTCTCCTGTCTCGCTTCTCGCAACCCTCATCTCTCCCGCTCTCATCTCTGCTGTTCCGGCCTCCGCCCCGGCCCAGACCGTCGGCTGGGAGATCGAGAACGAGATCAGTGGAAGCTTTTTCTTCGGCAATACCCGCCAGACGCTGTTCACCACCCGGTCGTCCGTGGCCCGGGCGGACAGCACTTTCGAGCTCAAAGGCAACGTGCGTTTCAGTTACGGCGAGAGCAGCGATGAGGACGATGACAGCTTCGTCAGCAAACGCGCCTGGCTAGGCACCCTCAGCTACGATCACCACCCGTTCGGGCGGTACAGCACCTTTCTCATCAGCACGTTCGAAACGAGCCTCGAGAAGCGCATTGATTTTCGTTTCGACCTTGGCATCGGTGAAAAGCTTACCTTCGTACGCACCGAGACTACGCGAGCCGACATCAGCCTGGCGTTGCTGGGCGAACGCACCTGGTTTCCGCCTAGCGCGACCGACGAAACACAGTCCCTCTTGCGGTGGTCTGCTCGCGGGCGGTACCGCCGGCAAATGAGCGACCGGGTTCGCGTGTCGCACGAGACCTTCTACCGGCCGGTAGCCAACGACTTCGACCGATTCACGCTCAGCTCCAACACAAGCGTTGCGATCCGTCTGGCTCGATTCGCCCATCTCAACTTTTCCTTCCTCGATAGCTACGACAGCGAGGCGCGATCGCGCGGAGCACGCTCCAACAACGATGGACAGCTGGTAGTCGGAGTCATTACGTCCTTCTAGCTACAGAAGTGGGGCACCCACTTTCGCCGCGTAACCGGACTCAACGCTGCGGCCCTGATTTTGCTTCCCCCCGGGTACGGCTCAGATGCCGCGCGGAGTCGCCAGGCTCGTCGTAGAGCTGGGCGTAATGGTTGTGTCACCCGGAGTAGACCCTATGCGTTCGACCGTGTACGGCAGGTTCACCTTGCGGCTGAGCGCCTCTCTGGCGTTGCTGGCCGCCGTCGCCTCATGCAAGGGCGAATCGATCACCTCGCGGGATCCGGACGCTGTATTTGGGACGGCTAGGGTCACCGTCAACTCGTTCGGGGTGAACTTGGACCCTGACGGATACTTGATCGACGTTCGCGGCCTCGAACAGCACCCCGTTCCCGCCTCGGGTGCCGTAGATCTACGGATCCTCGCCGGGCCGGCGCGCCTTACGCTGGGCGGCGTTGCCGCCAACTGCCACGTATCCGGGGACGTTGTTCGCATGGTGACGGTGGCGAAGGGTGCGCCAGCTTCCGAGCGGTTCGTCGTTACCTGCGGGAGCGGAAAGCAGCACCTGGCGTTTGCCTCATTACGCAACGGCAACGTCGACATATTCGTGCAGCAGGAAGGTGCTACCGACGTGACCCGGATCACCACGAGCGACTGGACTGACAGCGATCCGGTGTGGTCTCCAAGCGGCAACCGTATCGCCTATGCAACACTTTCACCGGACTCGGCTACCTCCTATATCCGCGTCGTGTCGGCGACTGGGGACAGCCTCGCGACAATCGGCTCCCCCAATTCGCATGCGGGCTATCCGGCGTGGTCGCCTTCAACGGACAGGCTGGCTTTTGTCTCTAACGTTAGCGGTAATTCAGAGCTATACCTGGTGAACGCCGACGGCACTGGGTTAGTGCGGCTTACCAATACGCCGGGAGGCGAGTTGCGGCCCGCTTGGTCCCCTGACGGTACGCAGCTGGTCTATGACATGAACGTCAACGACCCACTCGTCGTGCGCGACCTGTTCATCATTAATGCTGATGGCACCGGTGCGCGCCAGCTCGTCACCGGTGGAAAGGAGAACATTCACGCGTCGTGGTCGCCTGAGGGGGGGCGCATCGCGTTCAGTTCGCGACGGAACGGCAGCGGTGACGTTTACATCAGTACGCTGGACGGAGGCTCGCTCCTTCGCGTGACGAGCAACGGCAGCGAGGATGGGGACCCGGTGTGGACCGCCGACGGAAAGGCACTCATTTTCACCTCCCGGCGCTCTGGCATTCGAAGCCTGTATCGTTATGACGTCGCGGCCAACGAGACGCAGCTGATGACCGACGACAGCTACGAGGATTTCGACGCGGCGGTTAGCCGCTAGCCAGGCAGCATGTACCTCCGTCTGCCGATCCGGTAGGGAAATACGTCGGGCAGTTCGCCGCGGGCAACGCGGGCCTGCATTCCGGTCCAGAATTCGACCGTGAGCAGGTCCGCGTGCGCATCGAGAAATGCCTCTCCCAGCGCGCCGGGCGGGACCATGAACGCCGCGAATTCCTCGGGAAATACATCGTGTTCTGCTACGCCGAACCAGGGCTCCGCCAGTGTCACGTCATCGTCATCGCGCGCAGCCGGTAGCCGGCGGACCTGACAATCGGACAGCAGCGCTAGTTCATCGTAGTCGTAGAAGATGACCCGCCCATGGCGCGAGACGCCGAAGTTCTTGAGAAGCATGTCCCCGGTAAAGATGTTGGCACCGGCCAGGTCCTTGATAGCCGTGCCGTAATCCACTATCGCCTCACGCCCGGCGTCAGGCGCGGCATGGCGAAGGAACACGTTGAGCGGTGTAACGTAGCGCTCGGTGTAGCAGTGGGTGAGCACCACTCTCTCACTGTCGAGCCGCACGCTGCCGGCGGCGGTCTCAATCAGGTGATCGAGAACGGGACCGGACAAGCAACGGCGCGGAAGCTCGAGGTGCTCGAACTCCTGCGCGTCGGCGAGGCGCCCGGCGCGGTCGCGCACGAACACGAAGTGATACTTTTCCATGACCGCACGCCGCGTCGTCGATTTCGGCTGGCCGAAGGTATCCTTGATCAGCTTTATCACCAGGTTGAACGACGGCAGCGACAGCACGGTCATGACCAGTCCTTCGTCTCCTTCCGGAGGCTCGAACCTGGTGTCTCCTCGATGCAGGTGCGCGCGAAGCCCCCGGTATAGCTCCGTCTTGCCGTGCCTGTTGAATCCGATTGCCGTATAGAGCTCATCGATCCGTTTGAGGGGCATCAGCGACGAGAGAAACGAGACCAGCGCCCGCGGCCGGGGTGCGGCGACGCGAAAATACGACCAGGAGAATCCGAAGACGACGCTGGCTTCGTCGGAAGTAGTGAGCACTGCATCGACACATGCGCCGTCATTCTCATTGAGCATGGCGACGACGATCGGCACCGACTGGCTTCCCCGGGACGCCCGACCCACTAGATAGGCGCCCTTGTTGCGATAGAAGACGGCGTCGAGCATCTCCAGGCGCACGGCGCCCGAACCGCCTCCCAGCGCGGCATCGGCCGCCTCGGCGAACGCACCGGCGTCGGCGGCGGAGGGTCCATCGGAAGTGGACCACGGCCCGCGCTCGAGCGCCCAGCGCGCCGCGCCGGTGTTCAACTCGGCGAATTCACGCACACGCACTTCGGCGCGCGCCGAATCGTCAGGCACGGGTGAATCGGCATCGGTGAACTCCGTCTCCGGATCGACTCCGATGGTGCTGAACAGCCGGCGCGTCACCGAGTTGAAGAACGTCGCGGCAATCTCGGAATCGGCGCGGCCGGCAATCGACGCTGCGTACGCAAGCTTCGTCTCGCGCCAGGCGGCGGCGGAAAGCAGCTCACCGCCCTGTGCTCGCGCCACGATCAGCGCCTGGTCGACGTGCGCCTTGTAGATTGCCAGCCGTTCGGCCGCATCGCGCTGAGCCGAATGCCAGTCCCGCGCCTGGGACCGCCCGGGCGCCAGCGCCGTGATCGCGTCGAATCGCTCGCGGAACGCGTAGTACAGGTCGCCGACCGAACGGGCGAGCGCGCGGGACGGCCCTTTGCCGGTCATGGGCACCGGCGAGTACATTCCCGCCGGTACTGCCCCCGACCCTGTGCCGGACACCCTGCCACCACCGTGGTTTCACCCACGCGAGCCCTCGACGGAACATGACAGCATCGACGACCACACCCAGCTACACGTCGCTCACCCCGCCTGCGGCTGGCGAGACGATCACGATGCGCCAAGGCGCGCTTCTCGTGCCTGATCAGCCGATCGTCCCCTTCATCGAAGGAGATGGCACCGGACCCGACATCTGGCGCGCATCGCAGCACGTTTTCGACAATGCGGTAAGGCTCGCCTACGGGAATACCAGAAAGATCAACTGGTTCGAAGTGCTGGCTGGCGAGAAGGCGAAGAACAAACTCGAAAGCTGGCTGCCTGACGATACGCTTACGGCGATCCGCCACCACCTGGTTGCGATCAAGGGGCCGTTGACGACGCCGGTCGGCGGCGGTTTCCGTTCGCTCAACGTGGCATTGCGCCAGCAGCTGGATCTCTACGCCTGCGTTCGCCCCGTCAGGCATTTCGCCGGCGTGCCGTCCCCGGTCAAACGGCCGGAGGATGTGGATATGGTCGTGTTCCGCGAGAACACCGAGGACATCTACGCGGGAATCGAATATCGCGCCAGGAGCGAGGAGGCCCGGGGACTCATTGCCTACCTGCAGAACGAGCTCGGAGCAACGATCCGTTTTCCGGAGACGAGCGGCCTCGGCATCAAACCGATTTCGGAGGAGGGGACCGCACGCCTGGTGCGCGCGGCGATTCAGCACGCAGTCAAGCAGAAGCGCAAGAGTGTAACGCTCGTTCACAAGGGCAACATCATGAAGTACACCGAGGGGGCGTTCCGGGACTGGGGATACCAGGTGGCAAAGAGCGAATTCGGAGCTACCGATCATGAAGGCGGGCCATGGCAGGTGCTTCCCGAAGGGATCGTCATCAAGGACGTGATCGCCGATGCATTCCTGCAGCAGATCCTGACGAGGCCACGCGATTACGACGTGGTGGCGACGCCTAACCTCAATGGCGATTACATCTCGGATGCGCTCGCCGCGCAGGTAGGCGGCATCGGCATAGCGCCCGGCGCGAACATCAACTACGTGACCGGACACGCAGTTTTCGAAGCGACCCACGGAACCGCCCCCAAGTATGCGGACAAGGACATGGTGAATCCGGGCTCGCTGATTCTCTCGGGTGAAATGATGTTCCGCTACATGGGTTGGGACGAGGCGGCCGATCTGATCATCCGCGGGCTGCAGCGCACAATCGAACAGAAGCGGGTCACCTACGACTTCGAACGCATGATGGAGGGCGCGACGAAGCTGTCGACGAGTGAGTTCGGCAAGGCGATGGTAGCGAATATGGGGGAAGAGAGATGAGAGATGAGAGATGCGAGATGCGAAGGGCGAAGTGCGAAGGGCGAAGTGCGAAGGGCGAAGGGCGAAGTGCAATGATCTTCAATAAGGACCGCCTCGACCCTCGACCCTCGACCCTCAGGTACCAACCGTCGCCAGCCTGGCAAACGATCGCTGGCGCGGATCGATAGGCTCGGGCGAAGGTGGCTCTTCTTCGGACTTCGCCTTCTCCGGCTGGAGGCCGCGTACCAGGTCGCGTAGTTGCGCGGAACCGGCGAGCAGTTCGCTCGAGGCCGAGTTCATCTCCTCGCACGCCGCGCTCTGCTCCTCTGCGCTGGCGCAAACTTCCTGTGCCGCGGCGGCGTGACCCTCGGCCGTGCGGGAGATGGATGCAATCCCGGCCGCGGCACTCATCACCGACGCGGCATTCTCCTGCGCCGCCTGGGTGACGCGTCCCGCCGCCAGGCGCGTTCGCTCGGCCGATTCGGTGATCGTCGTCAACGCACTGTCGAGCTCCAGCGATACGCGCTCGATTTCGCCCACTTTCGAGACCCCCGCTTCCATCGCGCTCGATGTACTTCCCACGCGCGAGCTCACCACGTGCGTGAGCTGCACGATGTCGCGTGCCGCGCCCTGCGCCTGCTCGGCGAGCTTGCGCACCTCGTCGGCAACGACGGCAAACCCGCGGCCGGCATCGC
>JBGTNB010000638.1:0-5169 GCA_041743285.1 Gemmatimonadaceae bacterium | reverse complement strand
CGCTGGAGCGAGGGAAGCGGCCGGCCGAAGTCTGAGGTCGTCGAGACTGTGATCATCCCCTGCGACTCGGTGATCCTGGCGATCGGCCAGGAGAACGCCTTCCCCTGGATCGAGCGCGACATCGGGCTCGAGTTCGGCGAGTGGGACATGCCCGTCGTCGACAAGCTGACGTTCCAGAGCACGCGCCCCGGCGTGTTCTTTGGCGGCGATGCGGCGTGGGGTCCCGAGAACATCATCTGGGCAGTGGAGCACGGACATCAGGCGGCGATCTCCATTGACAACCATTGCAATGGCATCCCGCTCGAGCAACGGCCTTCCTACGGAATGAATCTCGTAAGCGCCAAACTTGGCTTGCACGCGTGGCGCTACAGCAACGACTACGATCCCTCGCAGCGGGCGAAGATGGTCCACGTACCGCTCGAGCAGCGGTTTCGTGACCTGGCCATAGAAGTCGAGCAGGGATTCACAATCGAGCAGACTGCGGCCGAGGTGGAGCGCTGCCTCAATTGCGACATCCAGACGCACTTCACCACTTCGCTGTGCATCGAATGCGATGCCTGCGTGGACATCTGCCCGACGAACTGCCTGACGATCATTCCCAACGACACGGAAGAGTCGCTGCGCCCTCGGCTCACCGCTCCGGCAATCAATCTGGCGCAGGAGATTTACGTATCCGACGCGCTCCCGCAGACGAGCCGCGTGATGGTAAAGGACGAGGATCTCTGCCTGCACTGCGGATTGTGCGCCGAGCGCTGCCCAACTTCAGCGTGGGACATGCGCACATTCGATCTGCTGATACCTTACGCCGGCCGAGCTGCATGTCAGACCACCAGCGTTTAGATCGCACTAACGACTTCGCGTTCAAGATCGGGACGGTCAACGGGACCGGCTCGGCGAGCGCGAACGGTCTCCTCATGCAGGCGATATTCCGCATGGGGATTCCGATCTCCGGCAAGAACGTGTTTCCGTCGAACATCCAGGGGCTCCCAACCTGGTACGAGATACGCGTGAACCGCGACGGGTTCACCGCGCGTACGCCGCGTTTCGATCTCGTGGTCGCGATGAATACTTCGACGTACGCGCGCGACGTGGCAGAAGTAGTGCCCGGCGGCTGGCTGCTGTACGACTCGTCCTGGCCGCTCGACGCCAGGCTGCGCCGCCCCGACGTCACGCTGGTGGAGATTCCACTGGGAGCCATGTGCGTCGACGCGTTTGAGGGCGACCGTGAGCGGACGTTGATGAAGAACATCGCCTACACCGGCGCCCTGGCGGCACTCCTCGACATCGACATGGATGTGATCCGGCAACTGCTGCACGAGAAGTTCTCGCGCAAGCCGGCGCTGATGACGTCGAACGAAACGGCGATCCGGTTAGGCTACGACTATGCGAAGAGCCACTTCGACTGTCCGCTGCCCATCCGGCTCGCGCGGATGGACGCCACCAGCGATCAGATCCTGATCGACGGCAACACCGCCGCTGCGTTAGGTGCGGTTTACGCCGGTGCCACCGTTGGGGCGTGGTACCCGATCACCCCCGCCACCTCGCTGATGGAGGCGTTCAAGGGGTTCTGCGAGCAGTATCGCAAGGACAAAGCGACCGGCGAGCGCGCGTTCGCGATTCTGCAGGCGGAGGACGAGCTTTCGGCGGCCGGCATAGTCATCGGCGCCTCCTGGGCAGGCGCACGCGCGTTCACTCCGACCGCCGGCCCCGGTATATCATTGATGAGCGAGTTCATCGGCCTCGCCTATTACGCCGAGGTGCCGGCGGTGTTCTTCGACGTGCAGCGCACAGGACCTAGCACCGGGATGCCCACACGCACGCAGCAGGGAGATCTGTTCTCGCTGGCGTTCGCCTCTCATGGCGATACGAAGCACCTGGTGCTGTTCCCGTCGGATCCCGCCGAGTGCTTCACCATGGCTGTGGAGGCGTTCGACCTGGCGGAACGGTTCCAGACGCCGGTGTTCGTGGCGAGCGATCTCGACATCGGCATGAACGACTGGATGGTGCCGCGCTTCACCTGGAACGATGCCTATCGACCCGACCGCGGCAAGGTGCTCGGCGCCGCGGAGCTCGATGGGGTGCAGAAATTTCACCGCTACCTTTCCACCAACGGCGACGGTGTGGCCGCGCGCACACTTCCGGGCGTGCACCCGCGCGGGGCGTTTTTCACCCGCGGCTCGGGGCATAACAAGTTCGGCGGCTACACAGAGGATGCGGACGAGTACGTCGAGGTGATGGACCGGCTCGCCCGCAAGATCAACGGCGCGGCGAACGCGCTGCCGGCTCCGCACATTGACGGGAGCGGGAGCGCGATAGGCATCATCTCGCTTGGCGGTTGCCATGGGGCCGTGCGCGAGGCGGTGCACCGGCTGCGCGGCGATGGCGTGCCGGTGGATTATCTTCGCGTGCGCGGGTTTCCATTTCCGCCATCGGTTGGAGAGTTCATTCGCTTGCACGAGCAGTGTTGCGTGGTCGAACAGAATCGCGACGGCCAGTTGCGGTCGCTGCTTGCGCTCGAAACGGGCATCGCGCGCGATGCGATGCACTCCATCCTCGACTACGGAGGCGTGCCTCTAAGCGCGGATGTGGTAGTGCGAGGAGTTCGTGGTAGCCAGGTGGAGGTGGCTGTATGACCTCGATCCCGAAACCTCGAGTCGTTCACCCCAGCCTGACGAAGAATGCTCTCGGGCTGACCAAGCGTGACTATGAAGGCGGGATGTCGACGCTGTGCGCCGGTTGCGGTCACGACTCGGTGACCGCCGCGCTTGTGCAGGCGTGCTGGGAGCTCGACCTGGAGCCGCATCGCGTAGCCAAGCTGAGCGGCATCGGCTGCTCATCCAAGACGACGGCGTACTTCCTTTCACAGGCGCACGGATTCAACTCGGTGCATGGGCGCATGCCGTCGGTGGCAACGGGAGCCAGCGCCGCCAACCGCGAATTGCTCAACATCGGCGTATCGGGCGATGGCGACTCGCTCTCGATAGGTCTTGGCCAGCTGTGCCACGCCATCCGTCGAAATGTGGACATGTTGTACGTGCTGGAGAACAACGGCGTCTATGGCCTGACGAAGGGACAGTTCTCCGCCTCTGCCGACATCGGCTCAAAATCCAAACGCGGCGAAGCCAACGTCCAGGCGCCGATCGATCCGGTGCTGCTCGCGCTCAATCTCGGTGCCACATTCGTTGCCCGTAGCTTCTCCGGCGACAAGGCGCAGCTGGTCCCGCTTCTCAAAGCCGGACTGACGCACAAGGGGTTTGCGCTGATCGACGTGATTTCGCCGTGCGTTACTTTCAACGATCACGTTGGATCTACCAAGAGCTACCTCCATACTCGACAGCGATATCACGAGGTGGCGGCGATGGACTTCGTGCCGGTACGGCGGGAGATCGCGATTACCGACGGTGTCGCAGCTGTCCAGGTGGTGACGATGCACGATGGCAGCATCGTGCGATTCCGCCGAATCGACGAGGGGCACGATCCAGCCGACCGCGACGCAGCGTACTCGCTCGTCAGGCGTGTGCAAGCCGCCGGCGAGGTGCCGACCGGCCTGTTGTACGTGGGTGCGGGAGCGCCGGAAATGCACGAGCTCAACCAGACGGTAGCCAAGCCATTGGTAAATCTTCCGTACGAGCAGCTCTGCCCCGGGGCGTCGGCACTGGCTGCGCTCATGGACGAGTATCGGTAGAGGCATGCCGCCCCCCGAGACTCGGCTTCGTCTGGCGAAGCCCTTGTCGGCGCAGGGCGACGCGCAACGCGAGCCCGAGCGCAATCCCGGCACTCCGCTCGACCTGGACTGGGTGCGCGCAATACGCGTGAATCGCAGCGCCGTCGAACGCCGAGCAGCGACGATTCCCACCCGGCGGACGGTGAAGAAGGAGTGGCAGGCTGCCTGGCTGCTGCGGGCGATCACGATGATAGACCTGACGACACTCTCCGGCGATGACACACCGGGAAACGTGCGGCGGCTATGCGCCAAGGCTGTACACCCGTTGCGTGCGGATCTCGAACAGGCGCTCGGCGTCGAGTCGCTCGGCATTCGCACCGCCGCGGTGTGCGTATATCACTCACTGGTCTCGACGGCGGTAGATGCGCTCCGCGGCAGTGGTGTACCCGTGGCGGCGGTGAGCACAGGCTTTCCGGCTGGCCTGTCGCCGATCGAGCAGCGCGTTGCGGAGATCCGCGCATCGGTGGCGGCTGGTGCCCTGGAAATCGACATCGTCATAACGCGCGGTAATGTGCTCACCGGCAACTGGGACGCGCTGTACGATGAGGTCCGCCGGTTTCGCGACGCCTGCGGCGAGGCCCACATGAAGACGATTCTCGGCACCGGCGAGCTGGCGACGATGAGCAATGTGGCCCGCGCAAGTGCGGTCGCAATGATGGCGGGCGCCGACTTCATCAAGACGTCCACCGGGAAGGAAGCGGTCAACGCATCGCTTCCTGTCTCACTCGTAATGGCGCGCATGATCCGAGAATACTGCGAGCGCACGGGTCACGAAGTAGGCTACAAGCCGGCCGGGGGCATTCGGTCGGCCAAGCAGTCGCTGGAATATCTATACCTCATAAAGGAGGAGCTCGGCGACCGGTGGCTGCGCGCTGATCGATTCCGCTTCGGAGCGTCGGGCCTGCTCACCGACATCGAGCGTCAGCTCGAGCACTTCACCACGGGGCGCTATTCAGCCGTGCACCGCCACCCTCTCGTCTGAGAATGGCTTCCGTTTCCCGTATTTTCGAGACGATGGAGTACGGGCCCGCGCCTGAGAGCGACCGGCTCGCACGCGAATGGCTCGCCAGGCATGACAGCACGTTCGGAATATTTGCTGGCGGCGCGTGGACGCGGCCGGCGAACAAGGTGCTGTTCGACGTGACCAATCCGGCCAGCGGAGAGAGGCTGGCGAGAGTCACGCAAGGCGGCACAGCGGAAGTCGACCTCGCGGTCGAAGCTGCCCGAGACGCACTCCCCCGTTGGCAAGCGCTCTCGGGCCACGCCCGCGCGCGGCACTTGTACGCACTTGCCCGTACCGTCCAGCGCAACTCGCGATTGCTAGCCGTGCTGGAGAGTCTCGACAATGGCAAGAGCATTCGTGAGACACGCGATCTGGATATCCCGCTCGTCGCCAGGCACTTCTACCATCATGCAGGCTGGGCGCAGCTGATGGAGAGCGAGTT
>JBGTNB010000637.1:0-1586 GCA_041743285.1 Gemmatimonadaceae bacterium | reverse complement strand
GATCGGATTCACCTTCGGCGCGAGCCTGTGGATGCTCGTACCGATCGCGCTTGCGTGGGGCTTCTTCGTCGTCGCCGATTCCGCTCAGTTCAGTGTACTGATAACGGAAAGTGTGCCGCCTCACGCGGTCGGCACGGCCCTGACGCTCCAGACGTCGATCGGCTTCCTGTTGACTGCGGCCGTGATTCAGCTCGTGCCGCCACTTGCCGCGGCAGTTGGTTGGCGGTGGGCGTTTGGTTTTCTGGCCGTCGGTCCGCTGCTAGGCATCGCGAGTATTCGCCGGTTGAGTCTGGCGCGTCAGGCAGGAGCGTGAGGGAGACCGGCGTGGCCGATCCGGGCTTCTGTGCTGACCGCCCCTGCTACGGCATCACCCGTTCCCAGGCGGGAGGATAGTTCATTACGAGACCGAACTGATCGACAAGCAGTTCGGCGGTGAAGGCGCCGCCGGAGCTCGAGTAGCGATAAAGCCGGTCGCCGATTCTCTCGTAGAGTTGTTCTAGCGGTTCGATGACAAGCTGTGGAAAGCGGATCCAGGCCGCAGTCACCGTCCGGCGCTCGCCGACCTCGAGCTTCAATCGCCGAATCGGCAGCGTATTTGTCGAAGGGGTAACGCTGAGATCCACGTCTTCGCATCCGTCCAGGATGGCAACGTGAACGTCGTCGCGGTGCCATTGTCGCCGGGTGTCGCAGGTGAGGCTAAGTCGCTCGGAGCGAACGCCATGCTCCATGGCGATCAGGACGCGGCGCGTCTGCCAATTCGCCGAGCACTCGATGTCGTAGTCCACACGTAGCGGTGTATCGGCAGGCCTGGAGATGACTACACCCTTCAACCGAGGGCCACCGGCATCCCTGGCGAGCTTGAAGTGCTCGAACCCCGGATGGTCCAGCCGGCGCCATAGCAGCGTCGTTTCAGCGATTGCGTCAGAGGGCATGAGGAGATCGGAAACAGGAAGTAGGAAATAGGAAAGGAATCGTCGCCCCACCCTTCAGGTGGGTCGACGCTTTTCAACCAGCGACAAGCGCCGTAGGCGCGCTGTCGCACCCCACCCCTAATTCCCAGTTCCTATTTCCTACTTCCCATTTTATAGAATTGGTTCTGTGGAACTAAGCGCGTAGCTCCGGCCGCAGGATGTAAGCCTTCGGCAAAGGCGCTTGCTCCAGGCCGGCACCGGCGGGCATTGTTGAGCCTTCGCGGACGCCAGAGCGGCGTCCCGCCCGATATGCACACGGAGTCATCCATGAGAAGGATCATGCTGCTCGCGGCGATCGTCATCGCCGCACTCTCGTCCACACCGCCGGCCGCCCGCGCGCAAGCCTCGTCAGGTGATGCCGAGAAGGAGGTACTGGCGGTGGTGAAGAAGTTGTTCGATGGCATGCGCACGAAGGACACGACCATGATGCGCACGTTGTTCGATTCATCGGCGCGCCTGGTCACCACGCGAACGCAGAACGGCGCGCCGGTGATCCGGGAGACGAAGATGTCCGACTTCATTACGATAATTGGACGCTCGGCGGCGGCGGACACGCTCAACGAGACCATCTACGATACGGAAGTTCGCATAGACGGGAACCTGGCGACCATCTGG
>JBGTNB010000636.1:0-6621 GCA_041743285.1 Gemmatimonadaceae bacterium | reverse complement strand
GGCCCAGCACCAGGTACGAGGCTCCACCTTCCACGGCCTGCCGGGGGGTGACCACGCGCGACTGGTCGTGCGAATCCGACCCCGCGCGCCGGATACCCGGCACCAGGAGTCGCAGACCGTCGCCGTGACGGGCATGGATTGCCGCTGCCTCCGTGCCCGCACAGACCACGCCGTGAGCCCGAGCCGACTCGGCGATCATCGCCAGCCTGAGGACCTCGTCCAGGACGTACACCCGCTGCCGGCCCCACACCGTTGCCAGCGCCGCCGCATCGACCGACGTCAGCACGGTCACCGCGAGGACTCCGCAACGATCCCCCGCCCCTTCCACCGCCGCCTCGATTCCCGCTTGTCCCGCCGCTGCGTGCACCGTCGTCAACCGCGCGCCTAACGCAGCCGCGCTCTTCGCCGCGCCGCGCATCGTGCTCGGAATGTCGTGGAACTTGAGGTCGAGAAAGACTTCCAGCCCCCGCTCAGTCAACTCGCTCACGAAACCGGGCCCGGCCGCGGTGAACAGCTCACTTCCCACCTTGTAGAAATCGCAGCCGTCGCCAAGCGCATCGATGAGCGCGCGGGCCGACTCTGCCGAAGGCTCATCGAGGGCGACGATCAGCCTTGCACCCTTACTCACTGGGACCACTCGAGCGAGCCGATTACCTCCTGCAGCGATCGCACGCTATGTCGCTCGCACCACCGTTGCAGCCCTCGAATCACCCGCTCGGGAGTGCGAGGGTCGCGCAGTGCCGCTGTTCCTATCCCGACCAGCGTGGCGCCGGCCATCAGGTATTGCAGCGCATCCTCCGCGGTCGCGACGCCGCCTACTCCCATCACGGGCACCTGAACGACGCGAGTGACCCTCCACGTGGCGAGCACGCCGACGGGCAGTAGAGCCGTGCCGCTCACGCCACCCGACCCGAAGCCCAGCATTGGCCGCCGGCGCTCGGGATCGATCACCAATCCCGGGATGGTGTTCACCAGTGAGATTGCATCCGCGCCGGCATCCACGGACGTGCGCGCACTCGCTACCAGGTCGGGGAGGGTCGGTGAGAGCTTGACGAACAGAGGCAGGCTCGTCTGGGCGCGCGCCTGGCGAACTACTTCGGCGAGCGTGCACGGGTCGGCGCCGAACTCCATGCCGCCCGCCTTCACATTCGGACAGCTGACGTTGAGCTCGAAAGCAGAGATTCCCGCTGAGTCGCTCAGCTCGCGGACGACATCCGCGTATTCGTGGACCTGGTCCCCCACGACGTTCACCAGACCGCGAGTCGCTTTCAAATGCTCGGCGAGCCAAGGCAGCTCCGTCCGCCGGACGGCGCTGACACCGGGGTTGGCGAGACCGATCGCATTGACCATCCCGCCGGCGAACTCGGCGACCCGGGGTGAGGGAGCTCCATGCCGCGGGTGAATGCTGACGGCCTTGGTTACCAGCCCGCCGAGCTGCTCGAGGTCGATCACTCGAGCGAGCTCACGGCCATATGCCGCTGTTCCCGCGGCGAGCACGATCGGATTCTGAAACGCGATTCCCGCCGCGGAAACGGCGAGCGACGGACCGCCGGCGAGCCGCGGCGAGTCCGCAGCGGTCATTGAGGCGGGCCGGGCGATGCGTTAGGACTGGGCGCCGACGTAGCGGCCACTTTTGGATCACGCGCCTGCGCAGCGCGACGGATCGCATTCAGGCTGTCGCCGAGCGCCTTGTTGCCGAACGTCCAAGCCTGTTGTAAAAGCTGGTCTCCGCGGTTAATGCGGCCGACCAACGGCGAGTCCTTGCCCTCGAGAACGAGCGCATAGATCGACGATGGATACTGCTCACGCAATCGCGCCCGGTAGGACTCGGCGGAATCCGGCTGCAAGGCAGCTGCCGCAAGCAGGGCCTTGGGAGCGATCGGCGAGTTGCCGTACGAATCGGGGACTTTCATGAACAGCTGGTGCGCAAGCGCCAGTGCGCCCAGGCTATCGCGCGCTATCTCACCGCCGAGGAATAACGACGCCCCGGTGTAATCGGTGCGATTGAGAAAGATGTTCAGGAAAAGCAGATTCTGCTGCAGACGGGCCTGCAGCGGCACCTCGGCCGATACATTGGAGGTACTGGCAATGGCGTTCTCTACATCGAGGAGCGTTTCGAGCTTGCGAATACCAAGCGCGGTCAGTCGAACTGCCGCCTGACGACCCGGGAGCGAGTCTCGGGCAAGCCGCCGCGTAATGGAAAAGTGGGCGGCTGCCGCGGAATCCCGTCCCGCCTGCTGAAGCAGGTCGCCGAGGACGAGATGCAGACGAGCGCGATGACCCGGCTGGATTCTCGACTCCCCGTAGCGATCGACGATGCCGAGCACGCCCTCATGCTGTCCGGCAACCCAGAGTCGGGGCAACGCCGTCAGAACTTCGGGACGATAGTCCCCCGCTTCCGCGCGCAGGGTGAGCAGGGACTCGGCGCGCACGAGCTCGTTATTGGTGAGAAAGGCCGCGGCCAACTCCCACTCGGCTACCGACGCACCGGAGGCCGCCAGGTATTCCAGCGCCTGATCGGTGTCTCCACGGCGCAACGCCGAGCGCGCGGCCCAGACCGCGCCTTGCGAGGCGATCCACCGGTCGCCGGACTTCGCGACGATCGCTAGGAGCGACTCGGCTTCGGCGTAGGCCGCGCTTTCGATGCGACAGATGCCCAGCGCCAGAATGGCCTGCTCGCGTCGTTCGCCGCTCAGCGGGTCGCTGGCAAGCGCCTGTTCGAGGTGCGGTATTGCGCGGTCACAGCGTCCGGAGCGGGCCCATCCCCGTCCAGCGAGGTACCGGGCATCGTCGGCCCATTTGCTGTCCCCGTGGCGAACGAGAACGGTCTCCGCCTTCTCGGCGACGGTGGCGAAATGAACAGCGGCCTCGGCGTCACGACCGCGCCGCAGCATGGAGTCGCCACGCTTTTCCGCCTGACGAGCATTGTAAACGCCATTCAGATAGGCACATCCGCTAACGGCGACCAGCAGGAGCAGCGGAGCAACTCGCTTCACGGAGCTCCTCCGACCCGCCGCTCGTAATTCGCTAGATAGGCGACGGCTGCATCGGCGATCGCGGCGGCAATCTGCTTCTGCCTGGCCGGCGTCGTCATGAACCGGGATTCCTCGGGGTTGGAGCCGAATCCGATCTCCACCAGCACCGCCGGCATGTACGACGTGCGCAGAACCGCGAAGTTGGCCTGCTTCACGCCGCGATTAGTGCCCGGGTGAAAGGTCGCAATCTCGCCCTGTATGAGCGTGGCCAGCTCGAGCGATTCGCGGAGGTGCTCGTTTTGCGCCATGTCGGCGATGATGAAGCTCAGCGGGTCGCCCTTCATGGCTTCCGCCTCGGTCTCGAAGCGTACGGACGCGTTCTCCATATCGGCAACGCGCTGTTCGTCCTCGGTCTTGGCCTCGGCGAGGAAGAAGGTCTCGAACCCGCGAACACGCTGTGGGTTACTCCACCGCAGGTTCGGCCCATTGACGTGAATGGAGATGAACAGATCGCCCGATTTCGCGTTGGCGATCCGGCCCCGGTCGTGGAGTGCGATGAGCGTGTCGGTCGTGCGCGTCATGATGACTTCCACCCCGCGCGCGGTCAGGGCGTCACGCAACTGCTTTGCGACGGCCAACGTTATGGTCTTCTCGGGCACCTTGGTTCGCGAGCCGATCGGTCCGGTCATCCCGTTGTCCGGGCCCCCGTGACCGGCGTCGACAACCACTCGCCGCTTGATGCGTCGCGGGGGTGACGTGGTGCTCCTTGGAGGTGCTGCCTTTGCCATACTGCCGGCTGGGGGCGGAGAGCGTGGAGACGAGCTTGCCACTACCGGGGCCGACGGCCGCACGGCGGCGGCGTACTGAAGCTGGCGGGTTACGGTGGTGTACTTGAACGCGGCCGGAGCCAGCTTCGCTACGTATTCGGAGAACAGCTGAAGTGGCAAATAGAGCTCGCTGCCATCGATGAATGGCGCGATGGTAAGCGGATAGATCTTTCCGGCGTGTTCCAGGTACGGGGATTCGAGGAGCACGGTGACGCTCAGTCCGCCGACGGCAACCGTGTACCGGCCTGCACCTGTTTCGGTAATCCGCATAGGGATTATCGGGTCCAGCAGGCGAGCCTGGATTGCCGGGCCACTGGAGGTCTCGACGATCGGAACGAAGGCTTCCCTGTCGCCCGCCCGTATGGTGAGCACTCGAGGGTCGGCAGCGGCGAACTGCATCGCGGCAATAACGGCTGACAGCATCATCTAAGCATCTCGCCCTCGCGTGAATGCGCGCGCCATGTCGCGCTCATCGTCGCGCCGGCGCTCATCATCGCGCTTATCGTGTTGCTTTTTGCCTTTGGCCAACGCCAACGTGACCTTGGCGATCCCCCGCGGATTGAAGTGCAAGTCGAGCGGAATGAGTGTGAGCCCTTTCCGTTCAATGCCGCCGGTGAGGCGGCGGATCTCCTGCCGGTGGAGCAGCAGCTTGCGCGTTCGCGTTGGCTCGTGGTTGAACTGGTTCGCCTGTTCGTACGCCTGAATGTGGAGATTCAACAGGAACAGCTCTCCATCCTTAACAATGGCAAAGGCATCGGACAGGTTGGCCTTTCCTTGCCGGAGCGACTTGACCTCGCTGCCGGTGAGTACCAATCCGGCTTCCCATGTCTCGAGGATATGGTAGTCGTAACGGGCCCGTTTGTTCCGGGCAATGGCCTGCCGCTCGGTCTTCGGTTCGGGCATCCGGTCTGTGAGAAAGACTGATGACGGCGGCGGTGGTCACCACGATGTCGCGAGTCGTTAACTGCATGTCGCACTACCACTTCCGCGCGGGAAAGCTAGGGCGCTTACGACGTCCGGGCAACGGCCTGGCACGTTGACGGGCTGTCGGCGCCCGTGTAGTATTGCCAGCCTACGCCGAAGTGGTGGAATTGGTAGACGCGCTGCGTTCAGGGCGCAGTGGGCGCACGCCCGTGGGGGTTCGAGTCCCCCCTTCGGCATTTTAGAAAAGCGGGAAAGGGGATTTTTAGAAAAGCGGGAAAGGGGAAATGGGAAACGGGAAACGGCTTCGGTGCCCGTTTCCCGTTTCCCTTTTCCCGTTTCCCACTTCAGCTTCGCCGCAAAGCCGACGGCGGCTGACTTTCGGGTAGCGAGGCCGCCCCAAAGGCGTCTCTCAACGCTTCGTTGGCGTCCTGCAGATACCTGGTGATGATCTCGGCGGCGCGGGCGACCGATTCGGGCGGCACGGTCTCGCGGCAGCCGGCAAACCGCAGTAGAGTGCGCCCGAGGTGCCACCCGCTCCCGGCGCCATCCCGGTTACCTAACGCCTCGGCGTAGGCGGTTATACGGTCATTCAGCTGGCGTTCGGCCACCCCGAGCTTGCCCGGTGCCACCCTCCGGTCGCGCCTCAGCGCCTCCGACAGCGCATGCGCCACGGCCGAGCCTGTCTGGTCGTCGAGGGCGTCGCGCTGTGCGGTGATGTGGCCGACCGCTTGCCGGGCATAACGAAGCTCCCACCGCGCGTGATCGTCGTCGCCGCTGGTGGCGGTCGCAGCCAGCCATAGGACATCGTTCGCCTCGGGATCCTGCAACAGCGTCCCGACATAGGCAGCGGCACGAGCCCGGAGTTCGCGCCCATGCCGCCATCCTCCCCACAGGCCGCCGATCACGCGCGTCGCTCGCTAGGCTTGCAACACCGGGAGTCCAATGCGGCCGCGCACGGTGTGCTCATCGTGAAGCAGGTCGGACAGGTGCACGCTGGCCAGCACGTCGTCGATGCGCCTCTGGAGCATCACCCACACCGGTCGAATGCTGCACTCATGGGAGGATGAGCAGCGGTCGTTGTCGATAGGATGAGAGACGCAGTGCAGATCGAAGGTCTCGAACTCGGAAGCCTGGATCACATCGCGAACGGTGATCTCTTCCGGCAAGCCGGCCAGCGAGTAGCCGCCCCGTGCGCCGCGAGTGCTCTTGACGATCTCGGCTCGGCGCAGCCGCAGCAGAATCTGCTCCACATAATCGGCCGGCAGCTTCTCCTGGGCGGCGATCTCGCGCCCGCTCACCGGCCCGTCGTTTACCCGACGCGCGAGGTGAAGGGAGCAGATGAGGCCGTACTCGGCCCAGGTGGTGATTCTCACGTCCGAAATCTAGGACTTTGTGGGGGATGGGGCCAGAGATGAGAGATGCGAGTTGCGAGGAAAAGCAACTACGCTTGCACCTGGAGACAGCAACCGGCGGCAAACCTTCTCCCACGGTCGGTCCTCGCAACTCGCTTCTCTCATCTCTTCACCGATCCTTCCCCGATCCCGGAACCCCGATCTCCGTCATCTTGCGCAGATCCAGGACATCGTCGATCTGATCGTCGGGAATCACCTGCTCACGACGGACGAGATCGCGAATCAGCATGTTCTCCTTCACCGATTGCTTGCTGATCTCCGCCGCTCTGGCGTAGCCGATCTGCGGCGCGAGGGCGGTCGCCAGGGCGGCGGAGCGCTCCACCCAGTACTCGCACTGCTCCTTGTTCGCCTCGATGCCGCGGATCGTCCGTTCGGTGAGTGACACAGCGGCACTCGTCAGGATGCGCATCGACATTATGACGTTGTAGGCGATGACGGGCATCATCACGTTGAGCTCGAGCTGCCCGTGCTCGGCCGACATTC
>JBGTNB010000635.1:0-9557 GCA_041743285.1 Gemmatimonadaceae bacterium | reverse complement strand
CCCCCCCCCCCCCCCCCCCCCCCCCCCCCCCCCCCCCCCCCCCCCCCCCCCCCCCACCCCCGACCCTCGACCCCCGACCCCCGACCCTCAACGCCAATCCGCGACGAACAAGTTCGTGTCCGTAGGCTTTGTCGCATTCCTGTTCGACGCCCAGATCAGCTTCGTGCCATCCGGACTGAACATCGGGAATCCGTCGAACGCCGGATTGGTCGTCACCTGCTCCAGTCCAGTGCCGTCCACGTTGACCAGATACAGATCGAAGTTCGAGCTGCGCGGATTTCGGTAATTCGACGAGAAGATCACCCGCTGCCCATCGGGAGTGAAGAAGGGGGCGAAGTTCGCACCGCCCAGACTGGTGACTTGCCGCTGATCACCTCCGTCGGCGTTCATGATCCATACTTCCATTCTGCTAGGACGAACCATGTTCCGGACAAGCAGCTCGCGGTAGGTTGCCAACTCCGCCGAGTCGGTTGGATGATGCGCCCGGTAGATGATCCTGGTGCCGTCTGGTGAAAAGAAGGCCCCTCCATCGTAACCGGGCACGTTAGTCAGGCGCCGGAGGTTGGAGCCGTCGACGCGCATTGTGTAGATCTCCAGATCGCCGTCTTTCGTCGAGGTGAAAACGACGGATTGGCCGTCGGGAGATACCGTGGCTTCAGCAGTATAGGCGTTCCAGTTCGTCAGGCGCTGTAGGTCCGAGCCGTCCGGCCTAGCGGTATAGATCTCGAACGGGTCGAGCCCCCATACATATCCCTGGCTGGGATCGGGGCGCACCGGACAAGCGGAACTTGCGGCATGAGTCGAGGAAAACAGGACGCGGCGATCGTCGTCGTAGAAATAGCCACACGTCGTCTTTCCCTCGCCGGTGGAGACGCGGCGCAGTCCGGTCCCATCTACGCTCATCACGTACTGCTGGTCGCAGCTCATACCGTCGCGCGTTGCCTGGAAGATCAGCATTTCCCCGCTCGCGCTGAAATACGCTTCCGCGTTCTCGCCGCCAAACGTGAGCTGGGTGATGGTGCCGAAACGCGACTCGCCGGAGTCGGCGGAGATGGTCGTGCGCTTCAGCGATGAATCGGCTGGCGAGCTCGCGCTCGCGTTTTCCGATGAACGTTGAAAGGGGGAGCACGCAAGCGCGGCCACCGAAGTGGCCGCGCCGAGTATTACATGTCTAATCGGGAGCATGCGCTAACGCTCGCGTGACACCTGCCTCTGCGCAAGTGCGAACAGATCGGCCTGAGTGCGGCCGTTCCGCAGCAACTCTATCGCCTTGCTGAGCTGCGGATCGTCGTCCACACTCAGCCTTCGCAGCGTCGAATCGCCGTATGCCTGACGCACCCCCTGCTGCACGATCCAACGATCCACCAGCGGCGCCGCCGCCTCCCATTGCTCGCGGTCGATCTCGACACTGTCCTGCCGGAGCCGTTCGTATAACGTTTGCCGCCATTCCGGCTTGCCGGTCAAGGCACGGGGCATTTCGCGACGCAGTTGAATGGCCAGGTCGTACAGATTGGCGCGGACTATTCCAGCTCTCGGAGCCAGGGCGCGAGCAAGCTCCTGCTGAGCCGTTGGAATCGTGTCCTCGGCGACGATCACGTCAGGGGTGATTCCTCCGCCGCCGTAGATCGGGCGTCCTGAGTCGGAGCGGTACATCGGCCGGTCCTTCTTCACTGCCTCGCTTTCCAGCGAGTCGGGGAGCTCCTCGTCTTCTGCACCCGGGCCGCCGACTTGAACACCAGCGGTCGACGGCCGGCGGTCCTTCTGAATCGAGCGACCGCTCGGCGTGAACCACTTCGCGGTGGTGAGCTTGAGCGAGTAGCCGCCCTCGAGTGGGAACACCGACTGCACGAGTCCCTTGCCGAAGCTGGTCGTGCCGACGATGAGTGCCCGATCATGGTCCTGCAGGGAGCCCGAGACGATTTCCGACGCCGATGCCGAATACCCGTTCACGAGCACGATCATCGGCAGATCAGTGATCCGGAACCGCTGTTGCGCGACGAAACGCTGCTCCTTTCCGTGGCGGGCTCGCACAGCGGCAATTTCCTGCCCCTCCTTCAGGAACAGATCGCTGACGGAGAGCGCTTGATCGAGGATTCCGCCGGGATTGTTGCGAAGGTCGAGAATGAAGGACTGTGCGCCCTCCTTCCGCAACCGTTCTATCGCCTGGGTCAACTCCTCCGACGCGGTCTCGTTGAACGTCTGCAATGGGACGTATCCAACGCCGCCATCTAGCAGAAGCGCATAGGGCACGGCCGGTACGTGAATGAGGGCGCGTGTAAAGCGATGCTCGATCGGCTCAGGAACGCCGGGACGAGAGAACCGCGCCCCTATCTTGGTACCTGGCGGGCCCGTCAGCGCCTCCGAAACCTCACTGGTACTCCAGCCGCGGGTGGAAGCCGTATCGACGCCGATGATTCTGTCGCCCTCGACGACTCCCGCTCGTTCAGCCGGGGTGTTAGGAAATACCCGGACCACGACAATGTTGTCCTGCTGCTGCTCGATCTGCATGCCGATACCGCCGTACCGCCCCGTCGACGAGCTGGAGAAACGCTCCGATTGTTTTGGCGTGAATAGCTCGGAGTATGGATCATCGAGCTGCGCGACGAGACCGCGTGCAGCCTTCTCGAAAAGCGCCGAAGTGTCGACGGTATCCACGAACCGTTCGGATACCAGAGAAAGCACCTGGTCGAACAGTCGCGCATTCTCGGCCGTGCGCCGATCCTGAAGCACGAAGCCGCCGGCGAAGATGGGCAGGGCGACGGCGGCTGCTAACGCGATGCGTCTAAAGTTAGGCATGTAGCGCTCTGAAGAAAGGGCTGCACGGATTGCGGCGTCGACTCCGGGTCCCATGGCACGCCGCGCGCCCGCATTGGCGCGCGAGGTTGGGGAAGCCGCCGTGCCTTCTTATATCAATACGCGCGTGTGGCGCGCTGTGTTCCTCAGCGAAAGCCAGAATCCTGACCGCCTCCGCTGCTTCCGCCCTCACCGCGTGCTGACATCCCCGGATTGGCTGAAGTAGTAGTTGTGGCGCCATCGGCCTGAGAGTTCTCGAGCAGCGACTTCCAGGAAACTTCCTGCCCCTTCCGAAAGCCCTTTTGCGTGATCTTGAGCCCTTCGGGCGAAATAGCCACGGTGAATGGCTGACCATCGATGTCTATCTCGCGCTTGACAGTCTTCTCGAGCTTGGTCGGCATTTAGCTCCTCTTCGGGAAGTGATCTGGTGCTCCGTCGCAAGAACCGCGCTGTTCCCACCAATTCGCTATCGAACTCTATGCCACAGTACGGGACCTGGACGCAAGGACGTAGTCTACAACCCAGCTTCGCGCCTGCTGCCTCAACTGCACGTCGCGCAGCAATCCAGCTCCAATCAGCATCTCGTGCGCCGGCTGCAGCACGCGCTGCAGGTGCGACGGATAGCGTTGTGCCAGAGGCAGTTGCTCTGCGAGCTGCTCCAATCCCACCCGCCAGGTGACACTCCCCTCCTCGCGGGCAACTTCCAGGAGGCGGTACAACCGGCGCGCTACCGGCGACGTAAGCGTTCCATAGAGTGGCGCGGAAAGCATGATGGCATGGCCGGCGAGCACGTTCGCGCGTGCGGCAGCAGATAGCGTCACCTGTGCCACACCGGGCTCGGCCGCGCTAAGCGCTGGAAACAGTTGCAGTTGGTCGCGTTCGGCGCGGCGACGCCGATCGATTGAGATGGATGATAACATCGATACATGGCCTTCGACGAACTCTCCGGCCGACGCGTCGAAGTAGGCTCCTGCACTCTCCAGCCGGGTGTGGCGAAGTCGGGCGAGCGAGGTCCGGAGTTGCTCGTACGTCCGCCCGTCAACGCGGCGCCCCATGGAACGCAGAAAGGCATGCAGCGTGAAGCGCAGCACACCATCAGATGGGCACCCGGATTCAGTAAACCTGTGCCAGAGCTCGACATACACATCCTGGTCGAACGTGCCGGGTAGTCGGTCTCCCGGATTGGGAATAACGCGCCATCGACGTCCCTCGCTTGGCGCAAAGGAGATGCACGCAACATCCGACGCCGAATCGCTCAACCGGAACACCGGCAGCGTCTCCAGCGCACGGTCCAGTAGGATAGTTCGAGCGGGTGGCCTCCGTCGCGCCGCGAGCACCATTGGGCAATAGTGGCGCTCCAGAAGAGAGGCAGCAAGGAGGGTCAGGGGATTGCAACCGTTCCCTTTACCACCGGCATTCCTGCGTGCTACACTCTCGGATCTTCGACCGCCGACCACACAGCTCCCTTCGTCACTATGTCGTCAATCCCACGGTTCGTGGTTGCACTGCTCGTGCTTGGCGGACTCTGCTTTGTGGGGGCGCGCGGGGTGGCTGGCCTGCCGGGCTGGGGATCGTTACTGGAGCCGGTCGGTGGGGTGTGGGCAGTAGCCAATCAGGCCGAGCTTCCGGACTCGGCGGCGGCTTCGATTCCCGGGCTTCGCGAGACGGTCCGGGTTGTTTATGATGACCGCGATGTGCCGCACGTTTTTGCGGCGAGCGAAGCCGACGCCTATCGAGCCCTGGGATACGTGGTTGCCCGCGACCGCCTGTTCCAGCTCGAGCTGCAAACTCGCGCGGCCGCCGGTACGCTCACCGAGCTTCTCGGTCCCCTGGCGCTGGGCGCCGACCAGGAGACCCGCGAGCTCGGACTCCCTGATGCAGCGGAGCGCAAGTGGGCGGCGGTGAATCCGGAGTCGGAAGCGCACCGGATGGCTGTCGCCTACTCCGACGGCGTGAATGCCTATCGCGAGACACTGTCGCCCGATCAGTACCCGATCGAGTATCGAATTCTCGCCGCCGCCCCACTCAGGTGGGAGCCCATCAATTCGGTGCACCTGTTCAACCGCATGGGCTACATACTTGCGCTTAGCAGTACCGAGCTTCGAAGAACAAGAGCAGCCGGGCGTGTCGGCGCGGCGGCAGCCGCAGAACTCTATCCAACGGAGAGTGCCATCCAGGAACCGATCCAACCTAACGGGGGATCCGCGCCCAGGATGATAATGACGCCGCTGCCGCCGCCCGGAGAGCCGGATTCCTCGGCGCGGCTTGCCGCTTTTGCGCTGCCGACCGCCCGCACTCTGTCAGGCATCGAAACCGAGCTGCCTGGCGACGCGTTAGGAAGCAACAACTGGGCGGTGGCGCCACGCCGCACCGCCGCCGGACGCGCGCTTCTGGCCGGCGACCCACACCTCGAGCTATCGTTGCCGTCCATCTGGTACGAAGCGCACCTCATCGTCCCGGGCCGTCTCGACGTATACGGTGTCACGATTCCCGGTGCGCCGGCGATCGTCATTGGGTTCAACCGCGATGTAGCATGGACGTTCACCAATACCGACGCCGATGTCCTCGATTACTGGGTGGAAACGGTAAACGATCCGTCGACGCCGACGGAATATCAGGTTGATGGTGAATCGAGGCCGCTGTCGATTCGAATCGAGTCGTACCGAGATCGCGATGGCGAGGTGCTGGCGACCGACACACTGCGCGCGACCCATCGCGGTCCGCTGCGCCGTATCGACGGCCGCTGGCTGTCGATGCGATGGACCGTGCTCGAGCCGGTGATCGAGGCAGAGCGATTCCTCGCCGCGGCACGCACCTGGACGGTAGCCGGGTGGATGGAGGCGATGGCCGCCTATCGAGCGCCCGCGCAGAACATGCTGGTGGCCGACCGCTCCGGTAACATTGGCATTCGGTCGACTGGTTGGTTTCCGCTCCGGGCGGGAAACGGCAGTGGCGCCGTGTTGCACGACGGCACGAGCTCGTTGTCCGACTGGACCGGGTTCTGGCGGACCGATGCCTATCCACAGTCGGTGAATCCGCCGCAGGGATTTCTCGCGTCAGCCAATCAGCAGCCGCTCGATCCCGCGGCCAACAGCCGATATCTCGGTTCAGACTGGTTCGCGCCGTGGCGTGCAATGCGCATCAACGCACTGTTGCGAGGCGACTCGGCGGTCACGCCTGACGACATGGCCCGCTTCCAGACGGACCCGGGTAGTCCAAGAGCGGATGCGTTCGTGCCCCTGCTGCTCGAAAGCGTCGAAGGCTCCACCGCCGATTCGGTCAGACGGGCAGCGACGCTGCTCGCCCAGTGGTCACGGACATACCAGGTGGATAATGAGCGCGCGATCCTCTTCGAGTACGCCATGCAGGAGCTTGCGCGGCGCACCTGGGATGAATTGACCGTTGATGGTGAGGGTGCACTGCGCGGCGGTATGCCGGGAGATATCGCGCTCCTCAGGGTACTCCGCGATTCGGCGAGCCCATGGTGGGACCGTCTCGACACGCCCGAGGTCGAAGATCGCGCGGAGATCGTGGCGGCGAGCCTATCGGCGGCGCTCGGGCGCGCGTTGCGCGAGCATGGCGAGCCCGACGCAGGGGGGTGGCGCTGGAGTGGAATTCGGAACGCCAACATCATGCACATGCTTCAGATACCGGCGTGGTCGGCGCGCGCGGTCCCTGTCCAGGGTGGTCCGTCGACACTGAGCCCGCTGTCGGGATCTGGGGGCTTTGGACCGAGTTGGCGCATGGTAGTCGAGCTTGGCCCGCAAGTAACGGCGTGGGGGATATACCCGGGCGGTCAGTCAGGTAACCCGGCGAGCAGCAGGTACCAGGACCGGGTCGAGCGATGGAGTTCCGGCACGCTGGACACGCTTCGCGTGCCGGCCACGCCCGAAGCGCTCACCGAAGCGCAGGTTCGCTCCCGCCTTACGCTTGTTCCGGTGACGCCATGAGCTTTCCCGTACGCATTCTGATACTGGGGCTGGTGCTCGCGTTCGCGACATGGGCAATCGGCTGGACGGGGGTGCCGCTAATCGCATTCCTGTGGGGTGCCTGGCGGCGCGAAGAGCGGCGAGCGCCGGTTGAGGCGGGCATTGCTGCTTCGTCGGCATGGGCCGGCCTGCTGATTGTTGCCGCGTTGCACGGCCCTGTTTTTCTGGTAGCGGAACGGATGGGAGGATTGTCGGGCGTGCCTGGCGCGGCGATCGTGCTGGTGACGCTGGCCTTTGCGTTCGGTCTGGCATGGAGCGCGGCGGAGGTGTCGGGGGGGCTGATGCTGGTTGCGGTACGGGAGCGGACGACCGATTAGTTCCACGTCGCATCAACCGGGTGCATTCGGCGCAAAACATTGCATTCGAGAATCCCCCGCGGATAGGGATTGCTACTGGATGCCCGACGTTCACCATCATTCCGTCGACGCGCGTTGCCTTCGCTTGCCGGGCTGAACATCCTTCTCGGCATGCCACGACCGGAACTGCTCGAGACCTTTCCCAACCCGTATCCCGATCGTCCGTACGAAATCCGGATGGAATGCGCGGAATTCACCTCGCTCTGCCCCGTCGGGGGGATCGAGACCGATGCCGCCGAGCTGGCGTTGTTGCAAGGCGGTGCGCCCGACTTCGGCACCATTCGCATAACGTACGTGCCGGCGGCGCGTTGCCTCGAGCTCAAGAGCCTCAAGCTCTATCTATGGAGCTTCCGCAACGACGGCATTTTCTACGAGCGCGCGACGAACCAGATACTCGACGATCTGGTGGCAGCGTCGGCGCCGCAGTACATGGAGGTCGTTGGCGATTTCAACGTCCGTGGCGGAATCAAGTCGGTAGTCTCGGCCGTGCACGGATCGCGGCAGAGATCCTAACGACTAACTCGCCTACGCTCTATCGCTGGAGCAAGGAGCTCGGCGGAGCCAGGCAGTTCCTCTGCCAGGCGACTGGCGGCTGCCCTGATGCGTCCCCGGCCACCTGCTCGAGACGCTCGGGGAAGTCGGTGAACATTCCATCCACGCCCAGCGCCACCAGTGCTCTCATCTCCGTCAGGTCGTTGACGGTGTACGGGTGCACGGCGAGACAGCGTGCGTGCGCCGCCTCCACGAGTGCCCGGTCGACCGAAGCTTTCGCCGGCCCTATTCCAACGGCGTAAGCACGAACCTGGTCGAGTGCGCCGTGGATAGTGGCGCTGTCGGCGTTAGGGAAGAGCTGGATGAGTGAGAGTTCGGCATCAATGGTGTGAATCCTCCGAAGGCTTGCCGCACTGAACGACTGGATCAGCACGCGAAGCTGCTCCCCCGCCGCGCCGCGGAAGTCGTACTTCGTAATGAGCCGGAGCAGCTCCTCCTCCATTCCTGGCGCTTGGTCGGGGTTCTTAGTCTCGATGTAATAGCGGGCCCGGTGCCTGTAACGCTGAAACACCTCCTCGAGCGTCGGGATCGTGAGTCCCTCGTATTCAGGACGGGCGTACTCCGGGAAGCGTTCGTTGAACCACCTGCCGACATCGCACGTTTTGATCTGGGAAAGGCTCTTCTCGATCACGAGCCCGCTGCAGTTCGCCGCGGACCCGCGCGCCGTCCGGTCGAGAGTCGGATCGTGCAGGGCGACGAGAATGCCATCCTTCGTAAGCTGCAGATCCTGCTCGATGAAATCGGCGCCCAGCGTTAGGGCGAGGTCGTACGCGGCGAAGGTGTGCTCGGGGGCGCGCCCCGAGGCGCCGCGGTGACCTACGTTTACCACGGCAGCGAGCGTGTCAAACGAAGGCGCTTGAAATGCACTGCGACCGAGCAGCTCGCCGAGGCGTGAGCGGCCCCGTGAATCGCGCGGTGCCGGCATGCCTAGCCATTCGCTGATCGTCGGCGCGGCATCGATTGTTCGAGCCGGCCCGCCGCGGCGCGGGGTCACCCGCGGCCCATACGCGCACAGCACCGTGTGCATGTCCGGAGACGTCGAGAGGAACCCGTGGCCCGCATCGAGCGACGCAGCTTCGGTCACCGCGCCGGTGGCGGCGGGCGTCGACCGATACCCCGGCGCCAGCTCGAAGTACAGATCGCCTCCCGCCGGTCCCCCGGCGCCCAGCGTATCGATCTCTTCGGCGTTCCACACCCCGGTGACGACCGGCTCGCCATTCTCATCGCGCACTGCAAGAAGTACGCGTTCGGTCGCGGCGCGGATGGCGGCAGCGGAATCGAGCGGGACGATCCCGCCGCGGTGGTCAACCGTGTTGATATTGATGAAGTAACCGTTAGGCGTCAGCGCCAGCGTACGCGACAGCTCGGGCTGGCCGTTGGCGCCGCGGGAGAGAAGGCCGGCTTCATCCAGCGCAGCGTTCGGCCGGAACAGCCGCCAGGTTGGGCGCATGCCGTGGTCACCCGACACAACCAGAATCGCCGCCGAGTCGCCGTCGACGAGTGCCTGCAGCGCACCGAGCCGCCGGTCGACAAGCTCCCACGCCCGGACGCGGACCCGAGCGATCGCTTCGCGGTCGTGCTCTGGCCACTCTGGTGCCTCGGGCGCGACTCCACCATAGAACATGTGATCGGCTTCGTCACCTAACGGAAAATAGTCGAGCAGCAGAGTGGCCCCACGCTCATGCCATGCCCACTCCGCCCCTTTCATGTACTGCCTCGTCAGGTACTCGGCCGCGTCCATCCACCGAGCCTCGGCGCTGCCGGTCCCGCCGTTCGTCAGGCGGCGCCCAAAGCCGCCCCGGCGCAGCAGCGAAGCGGCAGCGTTCCCGACCCACCCGCCCACCGCCGATCCGTAAGCGGCGGCGAC
>JBGTNB010000634.1:0-2521 GCA_041743285.1 Gemmatimonadaceae bacterium | reverse complement strand
CCGGCGCTGGCGTTGGCGTCGCCGTCGTTCCAGAGCCAGTGGAGCATGCCAGCGCGCCGACGGCGGCGACGGTGGCAGCGAGGGACGCCCCGCGTCTCGTAAACGGCGACATTCTGCACATCAAAATGGATTCTCCAAGTGGACCGGACACCCTACTTGCTGGCTAGCGCGCTGCCAGTCCCAAGCATACGCGTCCCGGCGCTGGAAACAAGAGCCGGCTGGGTCCGTGGCACTGCGTCGAACGGCCGCGGGGACCGGGGGTTCCGCCACAGCCGGCGGTGGAAAGAGCCCTCGGCGATTTCTGGACTCTCGGACGATCTTCCAGAGATAATGTGACTGCTGGTCTGCGTTCAATGCGTCGCCTAACATATGCGGCGGTGGTGGGCCAAAAGGGTGTCAACTGGTCCGAAATGAGGCAAACAGGATAGCACTCAGCGCGACCGAGTCGAACAGCTATCCCGTGACCGGGAGGCCGCTGTCTCCTCGGGCGCGAAAGCGTAACGCGGGACTTGTCGCGGCACTGCTCTCGCGCCCGATGGCTTCTTCGTCACATGGGCCCGCCTTGGAAACACGCGAGCGCAGGCGCACCTCGTGGCGGTCCATCCCAAGAAGCCCTGGAGCCTTGGTCGCGCTCGCGTAAGCCGACAACCCCCCGCTGAAACTTCGCGTCCCTCAGGACCGTTTCTCTTGACAGCGACAGGAGCCGCCTGTAAGCTGTCTGTCGACAGCTACAGAAGAAGCCGCCCGGAGCTCACATGCCACGGTCACAAACAGACGCCCTGCGAGGCTCGCTCGACCCGCTGATCCTGAAGACGCCCGAGGAACTGCCTCACGATGCCACCTCGCCCGGCGCCGAGAGCTACCCGGACCGCGATCTCCCTGCGGCGCTCCGCTGCGCGGACCAGCAACAGATTGCCAACGTTGGCCACGGCGATCAGCACGATGAACGCTACGGCGCCGAAAAGAAGGTACAGAGTCGTGCGGATGTCGCCGACGAGCATCTCGTGAAGAGAGACGACAGCTACGTCCTCACCATAGTCGGTGGGGTACTGGAACGCCTCACGCATCGGCTCGATGAATGTCCGCAACTCGGCGAGTGCGGTTGCAGCTGTCGCGCCCCGAACGAGCCGGCCGATGCCGACCGAGGTTCCGCCGCGGTGATACCAGGCGGCGGGATCGACGGTGAGCGGAGTCCAGACCTGTACATCGTTCCGGTAGAACCGAAAGTCGTTTGGCATTACGCCCTCAATCGTGTGGGGCGAGCCATCGAGCGTCACCTTACGACCGACAGCCCCGGGATCCCCGCCAATCCTCGAGCTCCAGAGCTCGTAGCTGAGCATAACGACGTCGCTTGACCCGGGTCGGACATCCTCCGCGGTAAATGACCGGCCGAGCACCGGACGAACACCGAGACCATCGAAGAACCCGCCCGATGTTCTCGCCCCGACGAGCTGTGCCGGCTCGCCGTCGCCGGTGAGCGCGATGCTCCAGCCCGGGCTTAAGAGCTCCACTCGCTCGAGCGACTGAGAATGCTCCTGCAGAAAGAGCATCTCGGCGATCGAGAAGAAGTGTCCGGGCCATAATCCCACGAGCTCCTGCGGCGCCGCGTAAGGCAGGGGCTTGAGTAGGACTGCGCGAACGACGCTGAAGATGGCCGTGTTCGCGCCGATGCCGAGGGCCAGCGTGAGTAGCGCCGTCGCCGCGAATGCGGGCCGCAGCCGAAGGGTGCGGGCGGCGATCCGGAGGTCGTGCAGGGCTGAGTGAAGCACGGGCGCGTCCGCTGAGAATGCCCGTTCGACAACCGGTGCTGGTATTTCGTTCGCCGAAGGTCGAGGGACAGGTCGGTTTCCGGCCTTTCGCCGGCTTTTAGCGCGGCAGCATTCTTTAGGTGGAGCCGGGCAGTAGGCCGTCGGCCGCTTCCATTTCGCGGAGGACCGGGTGTGAGCATGCCCCATGACGTAGGATATCACGCATTTCCACTGGCGGGCGTGAACGCGATGAGCGCGGATACGGATCGGTCCTTCCCGCGGCACACGCACGACCAGTTCGGTATCGGCGTGATAGATCGCGGCGGACATGTATCGTGGAGCGGCCGCGGAGAGGTCAGGGCGGCGGCGGGATGCCTCATCTCTGTGAACCCGGGAGAGGTGCACGACGGCCGTCCGCTCGCGCGCCGGAAGCGCGCGTGGCGCATGCTCTACCTCGAACCGGCGCTGGTCCGCGACTGCTATGCGGACATCGGGGAAGGCAAGCCGCTCGAGTTCGTAAGCGCTTATCCTGTATTCGTGGATCGAATGGTTTGGCGGTCCTTCGACGAGCTGTTCGCGCACGCGAAAAAGGCGACACCGGGGTTGAACGTGGCCTGCGAGACCCGGCTGCTCGCCTTGCTGGCGGAGCTGCAGGTGTATGGCGCGTTGGGGACCGGACCCCGGACGCTGCGCGCTGCGCCAGCGGTGGATCGTGCGCTGGCGCGCATCGACGCCGATCCTGGGTGCGCGGTGACGCTCGCCGAGCTCGCGCG
>JBGTNB010000633.1:0-9177 GCA_041743285.1 Gemmatimonadaceae bacterium | reverse complement strand
GCCCTCGATGAGCTCGCCCATGACCCGCAGCACGCGCCACGGATCGGTGCGGGTAAAATCATCGGGACGCACTCCGTGCCCCAGGAGCTTCTCATCCTCCGTTACCGGGACGTAGGTGCGAATCGACTGGTCGACCGCGATCTGGGCCGAACCCGCCTGACGCGTCGCATCGGTCTGCGATGGTGGGACGCGTCCCGCCGCCAGATGTCCTTCTTCGGTTCGCTCACGAAGAAAGTCGCGTGATTCCTGCTCCGCGCGCGCCATGCGCTGCGGGTCTGAGCGCTTTCCGCCGGCCGTCCGGGCCCCTGCCTTACGACGCTTGCCGCGCCCTTTCGGTGGTGTCGCCATGCGGACAAGCTAGACGGGCGAGGGGAAGTCGGGAATGGGGAATCGGGAATGGGGAAAAAACGGGAAATGGGAAATGGGAAATGGGAAATGGGAAAGGAAGTCTACCGATTCCCGATTCCCCATTACCCATTCAGCATTCCTGACCACCGATTCCCGCATCCCGCTTCCCGCTTCCCGCCTCCCGCGCTAACCGACCGTCCCGCAGGCAATCGGGAGGGACTGCTGTGCTGTCAGTCCTGGAAGGGTCGCGACCGAGACGGGAAGCGTCGTGGTATCGGCAACCCCGAAGACGACGACCGTTCGGGCTTCGATGTTCAGGCTGTTGTTCGTCAACTTTATTATCGCATCGGTCGGATCGGGATCGGTCGCCAGCAGATCGGTCATGAAAGCGGTGAACGATACAGTGTCAGCATAGATGTAATCGCCATTTGAATCGGCCGACGGGAAGGTAGCCGAGCCAGCCGCCTGCGTGCTGACGTCGCCGTCGAGCGGTACCAGAATGCCACCGTAACTCGGACTTCCTTCCCGAACATCGATGAAGCCGTCGGAATTCGCATCGGCGGCTGCGGTGGGACAGGCGGCGGAGGCATGAACGTGCTGCGCGTGCTCCATGCCGGGATCAGCACCCTCGAGCTCGACGCGGGCAATGAATTCATCCACCGTCAACGAGAAAGTGGCGGTTCCGGTTGCCGTCTCGCCGTTCAAGGACACGAGCGACGAGGTCGCTGTCTCCGTCGTCGGCGGTGCGACGGGATCGTCGTCGTCACAAGCGGACATAACGAGCATGCCGACGGCGACGGGTATGAGCAGGGAGATTCGGGGCCATCTTGACGGCATTGGTGATCCTCCGCGGGTATGGCGATGCATAACGACACGCAAGATCGCCGCGCTGGAGCAGCGTGAAGAAGAAATGGAACGGCCCTCCCCCGATGGCAGATCGCATGCCATTCCATCAATCAGCCGTCCGGCACGTGGTTGTGCCCGTGGCTGTCCATGCCTAACACCAATGCTCAGTGACCTGGCTCACGTCTTTCCTTGCGCAGAGCGCCTGCATGAGTCCGCCAATCACTCGACGGTGATTGGCCGGCCCGCAGGTCCAGCCCGCCGCGCGGGAACGCCGCGGGTACCTGCCGCGCCTCCTTCCCCTGACCGGCCCGTTGCTCCACATTGGGACTGCCCGCTTCCCCCCCTCAATGCCTCCTCTCGTCCTGTCCCCGTCCGATCGCATAACGATCGCAAGGCCCTCACCGCGCACCGGCGCTCCCATCGCGATCCGGCGGGCGCGCCAGCGCACGCGGCTCGACTGGATTCGCCTGGTCTTTGCCGTCGCGCTATTCCTCGTCGCGCTCCTCACCGCACTTCCGGCACCGGTGTACGCTGCTTGGCTCACCGGACTGGTCGCCAGCGAGGTAGGGCACTGGCTGGCTCCGGTTGCCCTGCTCACCCTATTACCAGGATGGCGCGCCAGCCTACCCGGCCGGCTGGCCCTGCTACTCGGAATCGCATCGGCGTTGCTGTTCATCGCGCCGCTCGCCCAGGCGCTGCGCGTTGCCCCCGAGATTACAGCGGGCATGACGAGGGTCTGGGGACCGGCAGACTTTTCAGCGTTTTCGGGAGCCGAGACACGCGAGAAGCCAGTCGAGTTGATCGACCTGTACGCCGGCGTACCGGTCGGCGATTCGAAGGTGCGAACGGTAGTGTACGCGACCGACACGAGTGGAGACCGCCGACTGGATCTCTACCTGCCGGTCGACTCCTCGCGTGCAGCACCGCTGTTGGTAATGGTGCACGGCGGTTACTGGCAGGCTGGTGATCGAACCGAGCTGCCCAAGCTGGCCCGATACTTCGCCGCACGTGGCATCGCTGTGGCGTCGCCGGACTACCGCCTGGCGCCGGCGAACCCTTTTCCCGCGGCCCGCGACGACGTCCTGCGCGCTACGGCATTCGTACAGTCAAACGCGGTAGAGCTGGGTGTCGACCCAACGCGCGTGGTGTATCTCGGCCGTTCGGCCGGGGCCCAGATCGCCCTCTCTGCGGCGGCGGCGAGCGAGAGTGATCCGCGAGTCCGCGGCGCGGTGTCTTTGTATGGGCCGCTCGACCTGCGCTGGGGCTATGCGAATCCCGGAAATCCGCGGGTGGTGGATGGACGTGCCGTACTGCGCGACTACCTCGGCGGCAGCCCCGCCGAGGTATCGGACGTGTACGACGCTGCTTCGCCAATCGCCATGGTGAGCCCTCGTACCAAGCCTGTGCTGCTAATCCACGGGGAGCGTGACGATATCGTGTCGCCTGTTCACGCGGATCGTTTCGTCGCTCGCATGGAATGGGCGGCCCGACCCTCGCTGGTGGTGCGGCTTCCCTGGGCGAGGCACGGCTGCGATGCGATACTGCGCGGTCCGTGCGGCCAGATAACCGTGTATTCGGTCGAGCGCTTTCTCGCGGCGGTGATGAAGTGAAAAGAGATACGAGATGCGAGATGCGAGGTGACACACGAATTGCGAATTGCGAAGGGAGAAAAGTGAAAGGACAAGGGCGAAGGCCGAAGCGAAACTAGTGAAGCGAAGTTTTTCGCAGTTCGGCCCTTCTTATTTGGCTAAGTCCTTCCTTTCGGCACCGGTTTCAACAATGGACCGAGCGATAGCAGTGCCCATGCAGCCTCGAGAATCACGAATCCCCAGCGCCGGTCCTCGAGTGCGACCACAGTGAGCAGTGTGGCTCCGGCAAAGTTGAGAAAGTTGTACCACCGGCTCTCTCGTCCCATCAACCCTCGCTGATAGGCAACGTAGGCGCCGAGGACCATTGCGGCGCCGAGTAGCGAAATGAGTTGATAGAGCACGCGTGCCCTCCGAGATTCAGGATATGGGATGGACCCGACTTTCCGCCGCGCTCGTGTTGCGCGCAGTATCCAGCCCCGCCACCGCGGCGGGACTGCTCAGGGTTGCGTGGAACTTCCGCGCGCGCGATTGGTGGCGCCACCCCCCGTTTCTCCCCCTTCCGCCCCGCGAGTATGTCCGGTGGCGGATGCACACGGCGTATGGCGATGCGGATGCCGTTCCGCCGGTGGAGGATGTGGTGCGGTATGCGAGGTGGGTGAGGGGGAAATGAAAAGAGATGAGAGATGCGAGATGCGAGGAAAAGCGAAGCCCGAATTGAAAAGAGATGCGCGGGGTGAGGTGACACGAAGTGCGAAGTGCGAAGTGCGAAAGGCACTCGGCTGAGTCGCCTAGCGTGACACATCCCGGCACCCGCGACCCTCGACCCTCGCCCCTCGCCCCGCGTCCCTCGACCCTCGCCCCTCGACCCCCGACCCTCGACCCTCGACCCTCGACCCCCGCTTTCGAAGAGCGTATCCGCGCACAGGCATACGGGCTCGGGTTCGATCTGGCCGGCATAACGACACTCGGACCCGCCGAAACGGCCGGCGCGTTCGAGGCGTGGCTGGACAAGGGTTACGCCGGCGACATGAGCTACCTTCCCAGGTGGCGGGAGCTCCGCCACGACAGCCGGCTGCCCCACGCCGGCGTCGTGAGCGCCATTGTGGTGGGGCTGGACTATGGCGGAGCCGAGCCTTCCGGTACGGTCGCCCGGTACGCGCGCGGCGACGACTATCACGACATCATGCGCGACCGGCTGCGTGAGCTGCTCACCTGGCTGGAGCGCGAGACCGGATCGGCCGTACGGGGGCGTCCGTACGTCGATACCGGACCGGTGCTCGAGCGCGACCTCGCTCGCAAGGCGGGGCTCGGCTGGTTCGGAAAGAACACGATGCTGATCAACATGCAGCGGGGCTCGTTCTTCTTTCTCGGCGCGCTGTTCGTCGATTTGCAGCTCGCGCCTGACGAGCCCTTTGCCAGCGATCACTGCGGCACATGCCGGCGATGCCTCGATGCCTGTCCGACCGGCGCGCTGGTCGCGCCTGGCGAGATGGATGCACGACGCTGCATCTCCTATCTCACGATCGAGAGTCGCGGCGCAATCCCACTGGAGCTTCGTGCGCAGGTCGGCGAGCTGGTGTACGGGTGCGACATATGTCAGGACGTGTGCCCGTGGAACGTGCGGTTCGCGCGGGAGCTGCCTGCCGGGTCCCCGTTCAAGGCGCGGGAGTTCATCGCGGGGAAGGATGCGCGGACGCTTGCGCGGGAGTTGCTGGCGATGACGCAAGAGGAGTTCTCCGCGGCGTTCAGCAAGTCGCCGATGAAGCGCGCGAAGCTGCGGGGGCTGAAGCGGAATGCAGCGGTGGTGGTTGGCAACGCGGGGACGGCGGACGAAGCCGACGTGCTTTCGTGCGCGCTACACGACCCGGAGCCGCTCGTGCGTGAGCACGCCGCGTGGGCGCTCGCTAGGATTCGCGGTCGCGCAACCTCATCGTAGCGTGACGTTCGCAGCCACCGTTTACCCGCACACCGCCTACATTATCCGCGCATCGTCTTTCCTTCACCTCCGTGGACGCTCCGCCATCCGGTAGCGCAGCCACAGCATGTCGCCGGCGCACCGCTCGACCGATGCGAGCGCCAGGTGATGCGGCCTCGCATCGCCCGCTACATCGAACAGCGCCGCCGTCCCGATTCGTCCATCCACCACCGGCGCAACGAGCAGGCTAACCTCGTCCACGAGACCCGCCCGCAGCATCGAGCCATTGATCCCGCCGCCGCCCTCGAGCATCAGCGTGCGCACACCCAGGCGCGCGCCGACTTTCTCGAGCGCAAGCGGAAGATCCAGCTCTTCTCGGCCGGCGAGCAGGTACGACACGCCACATTTGCGCAGGATCGCCAGGTGCACGTCCGACACGCGCTCCGTCAGCAGCACGACGAGGTGATCGCCTTCGATGTCTCCCGATTCCCACAGGAGCCTACCGCTTGCGTCCACCGCGACGGCGTAGGATCCGTGGTCACCGGGCGCCACGAAATCCTCGCGCGGCCCGCCTTGGTACGCGTGGGCGAGCTCCGCGTTCGACCGCACGCCAGCCGCGAAGTGCCGCTCCAACGTCACCCGGCCGACGAGCCACCCGTCGGCGTCGTAGGACTTGTGCACCCGCTCGTACTCTGCCCGCTCGTCCTCCGACAGTGGCCAGCCATCGGCGACGATGCGGCCGTCCACAGAAGCCATCATGTGGCAGATGACCCGAGGCCGCCCGGGGGGTTCGGTACCGGTCAGCTCCCGTGCGCGCTCCACGTCGCGCTCCTGTCGCCCCACATAGCCGGTCACTGCTCGATGCGGACGATGGTTGCGCGCCCGCTCGCCCGCCGTAACGCCTCGATGCCGCTGTCGATCCGGCCGAGCTTCACGAGCCCCACCGAGTAGTCGAAGTCGCGGTAGTACATCGCCAGGTTTCCCCACGGGGCGTAGTACGCGATGTCGCCGACGTCGGGGTCGCTGCCCGACGGGGCGCCTGTGGTGGAGAGCCTGCGTGGGAGAGTCGCGACCTTCTCGGTCGACGCATGGTCCTCGAGCGTAACGGAGAGCGGCAACAGGGAGGCGAAATCGCGGGCCGCTTCGGACTCGTTCAGCGTTGCGATGATCGCGCTCCCGTCGACCTCGATACGTATCTTCATGCCAATCACCTCTCTGGTCGTGCGTTCCACTGGCGATGCTTCGGGGGCGCCTCCACCCGGACACGCCAGCACCGCCACGCCGAGAACGGCCGGTGCGAACGCGCGCAGAAGTGCACACGCATGCGCCCTCACACCGTCAGCAGCGTCTTGATCGCGCGCCGCTCATCCATCGCGCGGTAGCCATCGGCTACCAGGACTGCTCCCTTCATGTGTCAATCTCCGTCAGGGTGCACGCGGAGGTACCGCGTATTGTCGGTCGGTGACTTGCTCCATCCACTCGACCATCGTTCCGTCGAGGGATTCGTGGATGGCGATGTGCGTCATCGCAGTCCCGGGCGACGCGCCGTGCCAGTGCTTCACGCCCGGCGGGATCGAGACGACGTCGCCCGGCCGAATCTCCGCGACGTCGCCGCCCTCGCGCTGCACGAGGCCGAGCCCCGAGAGCACGATGAGCGTCTGTCCGAGCGGATGAGTATCCCATGCCGTGCGTGCGCCAGGCTCAAAGGTCACCGAGGCGCCCACCGCACGCGCCGGGGCTGGCGCAGCGAAGAGCGGATCGATGCGGACCGTACCGGTGAACCACTCGGGCGCTCCTTTCTGCGAGGGCTGCGAGCCCGCACGGACGATGTTCACGGTGCTGCCTCCGGACGTTTGAGCGATCACTGGCGACGTCACGAGCACGAGCGCGACGATGGTCGCGAGAGCGTTGGTGGTGGTGTGCATGTCAGGTACCTCGGAGGTGCTGAGTGAAGAACGACGTGAGCTTGTCCCACGGGATGAGGTTGACGCGGTCGTACAGATCGACGTGGCCCGCACCAGGCACGAGGTAGAGCTCCTTCGGCTCCGACGCGCTCGCGTAGGCTTGCTCGCTGAAGACCCGCGAGTGTGCCTGGTCGCCGGTGATGAACAGCACGGGGCGCGGGGAGATCCAGCTCAGGCGCTCGAACGCCGAGAACAGCGTCATCTGCGCCGCACTGGTTAGGGACATCGCGGTCGTCGAGCGCGGGTGGTGTCCGCGCGGCGTGCGGTAGTAGTCGAAGAACTCGCGGTCGATTGCCGAGGACCGCTCGGTAATGACCTGAGGCGTGCCGATGACCATGGCCCGCTCGGACCCATCCACCTCGGCCCACCGCTGAGTGGCGATGGCGCGCAGCGTGGACCGGAGCGCGGCCGTGTCCAGGCGCTCGGCCAGCCCTTGGCGTTGCGCCCGCCCGATGTCGTACATGGAGACGGTTGCCACCGCCCTGATGCGCGGGTCGACTTCTGCGGCGGCCAGCGAGAATCCGCCGCTGCCGCAGACGCCGATGACGCCGATGCGATCGCGATCAACCAGCGCATTCGTACCGAGGAAATCGACTGCAGCGCTGAAGTCTTCGACGAACGCTTCGTGGGACGCGATGAAGTGCGGCTGGCCGCCGCTCTCACCGTTGTAGGAGGCGTCGAATGCAAGCGTCACGAAGCCGCGCGCCGCCATCGTCTGGGCGTAGAGGCCGGACGCCTGCTCCTTCACCGCGCCGTACGGGTGCCCTACGATGATCGCCGGATGGCGGCGCGACCGATCCACGTTAGCCGGGACGTAGAGGTCGGCCACGATGCTGATGCCAAGGCGGTTGAAGTAGGTCACCTTCTGATGGGTGACCCGCGGGCTCTGCGGGAACGTCTTGTCCCACGCCAGCGTGCTCTGCGCCGAGGCGGTGGGGGCGGCGAGCAGAGTGACGACAAGTGCTCCGGCACCTGCGAAATTGCGATTCATCTGCAGCTCCTTTTAAGTGGCTGCGTCCAATCAACCGCGTTCAGGCACCGCGATCTACTTGACGATGCTTCATGAATCAGTAAGCATTGCTTCATGAAGCTCGATGCATTGGACGGGATGGCGGTGTTCCTCGCGGTGGCGGAGGCGAAGAACTTCCGAGTGGCCGGGGAGCGGCTTGGTGTAAGCGCCTCAGCCGTGAGCCAGGCACTCCGGAAGCTGGAGGGGCGTCTGGGCGTCCCGCTCGTGCACCGCACAACGCGGAGCGTCCGGCTGTCGGAGGCAGGAGAGCGGCTCTACGGCGCCGTTCGCCCCGCGCTCGAGGAGGTGGAGTCCGCCGTCGCGACAGTGGGGGAACTGGCTGACACAGTCCGCGGCACGCTGCGACTGCTCGTGGGGCCTGAAGTGGATCCCCTTTACGCGGGGCCGCTGCTCTCCAGTTTTCTCACCGCGTACCCCGATGTGAAGCTCGACGTCGTGGTGAGTGATGCGCTCGCCGACATCGTTGCGCTGGGATTCGACGCGGGCATTCAACTCGGCGAGGTGATCGACCGCGACATGATCGCGGTCCCGGTGACGGGTGAGATCAGGATGACCGTGGTGGGCGCACCGTCGTACTTCGCGAGGCGCGGAGTGCCCGGACACCCGCGCGACCTCGTAGAGCATGAGTGTCTGAGTTGGCATCGGACGGCGGAGGCGCCGCCGTACCGATGGGAGTTCACCGAACCAAGGACGGATCGCAGCCCTCAAGGGGGACGTGAGATCGTCGTCGCGGTCCCCGGTCGCGTACTCTCGACCGATTCGACCATCAACATCAGCCTCGCTCGTGATGGGCTTGGGCTTACCATCGTGTACGAGGACCAGGTGCGCGATGAGGTCGCTCGCGGTGAGCTAGTGCCGGTGCTCGAGAAGTTCTGCGAGCCGTTCAGCGGCTACTACCTGTTCTACCCGCAGCGACGGCATGCTTCGTCGGCGCTGCGCGCGTTCATCGAGCACTTGCGCACGTGGCGGCAGGCGGCGCGCGTACGAAAGCGCGTCCGCTAGCTCCGTCTCTTGCCTAACGTCCCGGCGCCGATCGACAGCAGGATCTCAAGGCGGGCTATCATCGCGACGTCATCCAGGATGCCTGAGGAACCAGCGGTTCGCGAGGCGGTTAGAGGCCGAGGCTCCGACCGATCAGATTGGCCGACGGCCGGGCTGACCGCCCCGGGGGCCAGCGACCGCTGCGACTACGTCGCTGAGCGCACGCGCCACCTGCCACCGAGACTCGACCTTCAACCGGGCAAGGATCTGCTCGGCGTGATTTCGGGCGGTAAATCGGCTGATGCCGAGCCGTTCAGCGATCTCCGGATTCGAGCGCCCCTCGGCAATCAGGAGGGCGACCTCCGCCTGTCGCAAGGTCAGTCCGCAGGCGCCCATGATCTGCTGTGGAGTGAGCAGCGAGGTGTCCGGGGCCGGGACCGGCGCCGCCGGCGCTGGCTGGACCGATGCCGCGGCCCGCTCCCTAACCACGCGCCGCCCCATCGC
>JBGTNB010000632.1:0-3474 GCA_041743285.1 Gemmatimonadaceae bacterium | reverse complement strand
ACGACCTCCACGGCGCGTCCCGGCGGCAGCGCGTAATCGGCGCGCAGCTGCCTGATCGCCATCACCGCCTCCTGAACCACGGCGAACTCGCGTGCCCGCACGGCGTGATCTCCGTGGCGCACGGGCCACCGCTGCGTGGCGAGCACCGCGTCAGGGGAGTGTCCGCTCACCGGAAGTCGCTGCCACAGCGACTCGGTAATGAATGGTACCACCGGGTGAAGCAACCGCAACGCCGCGTCGAAAACGTGAACCAGCACGCTGCGCGCGACCTCCCGGTCCTCCGCGTCAGGTGTGAGGCGGCTCTTGGTGGACTCCACGTACCAGTCGGCAAGCTCGTTCCAGACGAAGCGGCGGGCAGTTTCGGTGTATTCATTGAGGCGCAGGCCGGCGAACCGCTCATCCGCGGGCCAGGCACTCTCTTCGCCGCCGGGCGGGCGGGCCGCGCCCAGCGCGGCGTCACATTCGGCGAACGCCACCTTGAGCCGGTCGAGGATCCACGCATCGGCTCGCGTGAGGCGGGACGAGTCGATCGTGGCGAGCGGCGCGACCGGCTCACGGCCCACGCTGCCGAGGAGAAAGCGCCCGATGTTCCATAGTTTGGTGGCGAAGTTGCGGCCCGGGGTGAACGACTTCTCCAGGTCATCCGGGTCGAGTCGGACATCGACGCCCATCCCCATTCCGGCTATGACCGTATAACGCAATGCATCGGCACCAAACAGCCTAACGACATCGAGCGGGTCTATACCGTTGCCGAGGGACTTGGACATCTTTCGACCGCTCGGGTCGCGCGCGATTCCATGGAGATAAACCGTGTGAAACGGACGCCTGCCCATGAATTCGTAGCCGGCCATGATCATCCGCGCGATCCAGAAGAACAGAATGTCGGGTCCGCTGACGAGAACATCGGTGGGGTAGAAGGCGCGTATGTCCTCCGAGTCGGTGTCCGGCCATCCGAGCGTGGACATCGGCCAGAGCCACGAGGAGAACCATGTATCGAGCACGTCCTCATCCTGCCTGACGGGACCGGCGCACGTCGGACAGGCGGAAACATCTTCCCGGCTGACGAGTGGCTCCCCCCCGCAGCGATCGCAGTACCAGACCGGAATGCGGTGTCCCCACCAGAGCTGCCGCGATATGTTCCAGTCGCGGATGTTCTCCATCCAGTTGATGTAGACCGCGTGATGACGCTCGGGGAGGATGCGAATGTCGCCGCGCCGCACCCCGTCGAGTGCAGGGGCGGCAAGCGGCGCCGTCCTGACGAACCATTGATCGCTCAGCCGTGGCTCCACCACCGTATCGCACCGGTAGCAGTGCCGCACGGCGTGCAGGTGGGTCTCCCGCCTGGCGAGAAGTCCCTGCGCGCCCAGAGAGGCGACAATTCGTTCGCGCGCCTCGAACCGGTCTATTCCGGTAAGATCGGTTGGGACGCGCCGCGGCGTCGCATCGGGCTCATCGCGCATCTCGCCGGGGCCAGTCATGATCACCGGCATCGGCAAACCGTGCCGCATACCGACTTCAAAATCGTTAGGGTCGTGCGCCGGCGTGATCTTGACCACGCCGGTGCCGAACGCCGGATCGGTATAGGCGTCGGCGATGACGGGAATCGGAAGGTTGGCGATCGGAAGCAGCACATTGCGGCCGACCAGATGACGATAGCGGTCATCTTCCGGATGAACGGCTACCGCCACATCGCCTAGCATCGTCTCGGGACGAGTGGTGGCCACCGTAACGCCTTCGGCCGCGTCGACCGTGCCATCGGCGTTGAGCAGCGGATAACGCACGTGGTACAGCGTGCCGGTCGTCTCCTCGTGTTCCGCCTCTTCGTCGCTGAGAGAGGTGAGGCAGCGCGAGCACCAGTGGATTACCCGATGTCCACGATATATGAGTCCCTTCTCGTACAGCCTGACGAACGCCTCGCGAACGGCGCTTGAAAGCTCGGGCGAGAGCGTGTACGCGGTGCGCGACCAGTCACACGAGGCCCCAATGGCATGAAGCTGCTCGAGGATCGAACCGCCGGTGAGGCGAACGAACTCCTCGGTACGGCTGATGAACGCGGCGCGGCCCACATCGAATCGCGTTTTCCCCTCGACGGCCAGCTGCTTTTCAATGACGTTCTGCGTGGCAATGCCGGCGTGATCGGTGCCGGGCACCCATAGCGCCTCGTCGCCCGCCATTCGCCGCCAGCGGATGATCACATCCTGCACGGTCTCGTCGAGCCCGTGCCCCATGTGGAGGACCGCGGTGACGTTCGGCGGGGGAATGACGATTGTGAACGGGGGACGGTCGCCACCAATTCGCGACGATCTGCCGGCATGCGCATCGAACGCACCCGCGGCCAGCCAGCGCGCGTAGATCTCCGGTTCTATGGAGCCGGGTTCGTACTGGGGAGCGAGCTCGTGCTCGATCTGAGACGACATTCTGAGAAGCTAGCGGGGGATGAAACGAGATGCGAAGTGCGAGTTGCGAGGACGCGCGGTACAAGAGGCTGTACAGGATTGCCTGCGATGAAATGCGAGATACGAGTTCCTTCCTCGCATCTCGCATCTCGCATCTCATTTCTCGATGCTATTCTCGCGCCTCTTCGCTCTCTACATGATCGCCCTTCGGCACCCCGCGCACCGTTTCTACCTTCTTTCGGCCGCGCCGGGCTGGCCCAGTGGAAAGGTCTTCAGCGGAATTGCGGATCGCCTCGCGCTCCTCGAGCCATTTTGATTCGAGTTTGGGCTTGGGATCGGCGTGCCGGTCGGGTTCTCCCGAGTTTCCCTGGCGCCGCCGCCCGGTACCCACGCGCTGACCCTCCCAGTGCGATTCCGTAAGGGCGGGATCGCCCTCGCTGCGCCGCCGCGCCGCATCGGCCAGCCGAGCCTCCTCCTCCCCGACGGAGAGGCGGTTCACGACCGTGGTGACTCCGGGAATGCCACGGGCAATGACCACCGCGTGTTCAGCCTCCTCCTCTGAATGCACCCAGCCGCCCAGTTCCACTATCTCGTGGTTGGTTGCGCTGATGTCCACCGCACGATCGGCGAGAACGGGATCGTTGCGGAAGGCCTCGAGCACGTTCCGCTCGAGCGCACCGGCCTCGGAGTCATCGAATTCTTCGTCGTAGTCGAACTCCTGCTCGAATTCGTCATCGTAGAGATCCGGTGGGAGAATCTCGTCTCTTATCCCAGCCACGCTTTCGCGCACGCGTGAGGCGATGCCCGCGATGCCGCCGACCTTCTGGGCGGCAATGACGCCGACGGTGAATCCGGCAACGGCTCCAATGAACAACCCCGCAACGGTCGGGGCGATGGAGTCATCACGATGGCGGTAGCGGTATGGTGCCATGCGTTTGAACCTGTGGCGGAGGTAAGGCGGTGAGGATAGAATAGAACAGGGTCGCCGCTCGAATATGGGCGCTGCGTGGGTGAGCGGCCAGGGTGCAAGAAAAAGGCCATGTACGGCAATCGTTTGCAGCACGTCACGCCGCGCGCG
>JBGTNB010000631.1:0-15392 GCA_041743285.1 Gemmatimonadaceae bacterium | reverse complement strand
GAGTTCGCGCGTTGGCGGAGCGCCGCCGCCGCAATGCGATCGTTGAGCGCAGCAGGCATTCGGGCTCGTTGCGGGTTCGTACCAGCGTCGACTTCACCTTCGGGAAAGCGCTCGCGCTCTGTCGCGAACAGAATCGGGAGCATCCCAGGCAATCCGGCGATTCTTGAAGTGTTGGGTGCGAATCGGAGCGGGCGTGTCCATCAAAGAAGTTGCGGCGACGAAGGAATCGCGTCCCGAAGCAATGCTACTTCACTACTGCATTGGACCTCGGTAGGCCAGCTGCGAAACAAGCCTGAGTCACCGCCCCTCGTATCGTAGGTTCGTGTTCGCTCTTTCACTATCGGAGGTGCGTCATGGCACCTGTACGGCTCAAGCCCGTTCCTCCTGAACAAATCCGACGGATCATCGCGGTGCCGCAGCAGAAGGAAGTCAAGGCGACTTTCCCGAAACGCCCCCATGGCAGGATCTCCGAAGCGCGTGCAGCGCTCAAGCGCTGGCAGAAATCTGTCCCAGCACCGCCGCCCGAACAGAACCCCGACGTTCAGGTCTCCGCAGTCCGGCCGAACCGTGCCGCGTTCGCGAAACTGCGAACAGTCGTGGAAAGCGACGCGGCACCGCTAGAGATCCTGAACCAACGCATGCAACTCGAGACGTTCTTTGGGACGCTTTTCGCCGGGTTGGCTACCTATGAATTTATGAAGCAGGAAGCCGAATACCGACGCCGTAAGGCGGGGGGCAGGACAGCCAAAGCGACCGACGCCCAATGGAACGAGATCGTCGAAGACTTCGGTCGCGCTTTCGCTGCGGCTGGACTCCCGAAAGTTGGCGAGACAGAACTACGAGCCTTCGTTCGCGAGCTGAATGCCAGTCCCGCAAACCGTGACACGATCGTGCGGCTCGCGAACACCGCCACGCCCCTGGAAGATGCAGAGCCTATCAAGAGAAACGTGCGGGTCGTTGGTTCATTCATTCCCGACGTCAATAAGGTCGTCGAAATTGGGGGAGTTGCGACCACCATAAGGGACCTCTGCGATGACCCCTTAGCGGAGGGATCCTTCACGAAGCACTTCTCTCACGCGATCTCGCTTAGCGTCAAGATCAAATACCCTTGTGGAATCGGCTGGGGGGGGATCAAGTGGTGCACGAAGAAGGTTACCCTTGCCGGGATCTCGTTCAGCCTCGCAGTGAACGTCGGCTACAAGGTGACCTGTTGTGGCGCGACCGTTTGGGGCCAGGCAGCAGCGCAGGTATGCGCAAAAATCGTGGGCATCAAGGTATGCGCCACATGTACAGCTACGATTACGGGAGTTGCGGGGGTCAGTCGTACTCCAGTCGCATCTGGATGCAGCTACGGGATTGGCGTAAACGCAACACTAAAGTGCCGCCTCGCCGGACAGACCATACTCAGCGTAGCGTACCCATTCGGTTGGACGATCACCGGCCCCTGTCCCCCCGCCGGTCTGTGCGCCTAACCTCCCAGACACAATTTCAGGAGAGGGGACGCCAGGTCCCTTCTCCGCCACCGGGATCAACGCTGCGGCACCGATGGTTCCGCTAGCACCTGAGGATTCGGCGCTATGGCTGGTCTTATGTACACTCGCCGTGTGGCGCATAACCGCTCTGTTGTGCTACGACGATGGCCCTTTCCGGGTTCTGCTCCGTCTCCGGCTCGTTCTAGTAAGGGTGGGCTTCGCGGGCCTGATCACATGCTTTCATTGCGTCGCGCTCTGGGTGAGCCTTCTTTTAGTGAGCAGCGTTTATGAGCGACGCTGGAGTTCCGTGGTGGTCGTTCTGGCCGTGGCCGGTGCGGTTTCGATCACGGAGCGTTGGTTGTTACCACCGTCCGAAACTCTCGAGGGGAGAGGCGATGAATAAAGGCTGCTGTGGCCAACCGGCTCGGCGTCAGAAACGGTTGGCCTCCGCGCAGTTGCCAAAGAACCCGGCCTTAGCGCGAGGAAGCACGCGGCTACTCTTTCTGGGACAGGGGGCAGATCGATTGCGCGGTCCGGGAAGCGGACTCGTATACCACGTTGCCGAGCACCGGCGAGCGTTCGCTGCTCACCCTGCGGATGTGCAGGCGTTCCTCCGGCGCCGAGATGTAATACTGGCGCCATAACGCGCACTCTATCGAAAAAGAAGGATCGCCGCAACTATGATGAGTCCGACAAGCAATAGCATGGTAACACTCATGCCCAAACAGCGAAAATGTGCTGGCTCTCGCTTCAGCCGCTCGACCTCCTCGAGGATTTCCTCCCCGCTGCCTGGAACGTGTGGGGGCTCGCGTGGCGGTTGACGGCCAGTTTCGTCAGGCGATGATCCGTTGCGCATACGAACAGAATCTACCGATGGTTCCTTGAGCATCAAGACGCCGGCACTGCCATTCTAGGATAGCTGAATCTCTGCGGCATCTAGAACTTCTCCACCTTGTCGAGGTCAGAATGCCCGATATGTTGAGCTCGTTGGAGACGTTGAGCGCCCTTATCCTCGCGACAAGCCTCGCCGTGGAACGTTTCATCGCGATCGTCAAGACCCTCTTCCCCCAATTGGATATCGAGAAGACGTCGGTGGCGGCGGAGGTCGATCTAAAACAAGATCGCCCGCGTCGCCTCGAGGTGCAAGCGCTCGCGCTACTCGCCAGCTACCTAACTGTCGCGCTGGTCTTCGACAGGTTCAATCCGCTCGCATATATCGCGATCGGAGAGACAACCTATCCACTGTTGTTGATCGCTTTCCTAGCAACTGGAGGCTCCGCCTTTTGGAACGGCGCTGTCGGCTACATCAAGGAGGCCAAGGAGGCTAGATCGGCCGAGAAAACGAGCGCACGCCTTGAGATCCGCATGCAAGCACAGAACCTTGGCATCACGACTGCAGTAAGAGGTTTGGGCCGAACCATCTAACCGAGTCGCGTCAACGAGCGGTCGCTCAGCAAGGGTACCCCTCAGCACAGGACCGGATCGTAGTACGTGAGTCCAAGGAATGCCGATGGGGATCGCCCTTGTGTTGCGGGAGCATGTTAGCGGCGACCAATCGAGAGTTCTGTCGACGTGACGGCATCGCGAGACAACCGTTCATCGTAGGCACGCAATACGGTGCACTGCACACACGAAACAACGTCGCGACATATACGCCCTGACGAGGGACGGCATTCCTCCGACGAGCGTGATTCCAATCGGAAGCTCAGAATCCAGAGCGACTGAAATGCCGGAAAATGCTCGCGGACATAGTAGCACAAGCTCTATGCTGAAAACCGACCGACAACAACTGTAGGCATGCGGACGCTCGCATGACGAGATCGATAATCTGCGTACACAGCACGCTGTTGATGCGTAAACGGCCGAAGACATGCTGCAAGCGTTCGCGCTGTTCATCTTTTGCTAGTCCGCCTGAGGCACGGGAGGCGTCAGATTGACGCGGGGCATATTCGTGCTCGTATCATGCCCAAAGCCTAACTGGCCGACGTGGCAGCGATAAGGAGGAGTATGGCCATCATCGTGTGTCGACCCAGGAGTCTCCCGCTTGAGAAGCTTGTGCAAGCCGAGCGCCGGGCGGTCGAGATCAATCCGGCAAATGCGGGAGACCGACGCAGCGTGGAGCGCAGCCCGAAAGGCCGCCGCGGCGGTCCTCGCCGCCTGGCGGTGCTCGTGGCGCGGAAGTGGCCGGCGTCCGGCGTAAAGCTGAGCGTGTCCTTCATGGACAACCCCTCAAAGGCGCTTCGCTCTCGCATCCTTTCGCACATGAACGCCTGGGCAAAGACAGCAAATGTCCGGTTCAGGGAGACCGCGAGCAATGGCCAGGTGCGCATTGCACGATTCGACTCCCCTCCAAACATGGCGGGATACTGGTCCTACATCGGGACCGAGATTCTGGAGATCGAGCAGGACGAGGCCACGCTCAACCTCGAAGGCTTTACCATGAAGACGTCGGACGCGGAATTCCGACGCATAGTACGGCACGAAGCCGGGCACACACTGGGCTTCGAGCACGAACACATGCGCAGCGATTTAGTCTCGCGTATCGATCGAAGGAAGGCGATCGCCTACTTCGATCGCCAGGACGGGTGGACGCCTGACGAGGTGGAGCAGCAGGTTCTCACACCTCTTGCCAAACACTCGATTATGGGCACGAAGGAGAGTGATCCGCTTTCCATTATGTGCTATCAGCTTCCCGCTGAGATCATGAAGGATCGGAAGGCAATCCGCGGCGGCGCCGACATCAATCCCACGGACTACGAATTCGCTGGGTCCTTATATCCCAAGAGGGGACAGGTCCACGCCGGCGCTCCCATGGAGGACAAGGAGCGCGACACGGCTCCGGGTCCACCTTCCCTCGGTCCTCCACGGGATGAAGACTTCGCGGACACGTTCCAGCTCGTGATCATGGACGAGTTCCGAGCCGATGGATCGACGCAAAGCGGCGTGAAGGGCTCCAAGTACTCGCAGGTCTTTGCCAGCTACGGCGGAGCGCGTGTAACGTCGGTGATGCAGATGCGTGCGGACGCGGGCGAGCAACGAACGCTCTTCGGCAAGATCATCGCAGTGCATCAACGTATCAAAAGGTACACCAACCAGGAGGTTGGATCGTTACCTAACGACGCGGATTTGGCCGACTTCGGTGTCGACCTATTCAATACGCTGTTCCAGGGTGATGTTCGGCGCCTTTACGACGAGGCGCGCGCGCGCCAGCGCCGGCGGCGGCTCGACCTCGTACTGACCTCGATGATCCCATGGATCGCCGAAAAGCCATGGGAATTCGCCTACGATGGCGGTCGCCGCAGCTTCGTTGCGACCGAAGACATCCACTTCATCCGCAACGTCCTAACGAATGTGCCAGCGGATCCCGTCACCCGTGTATCCGGCCCCCTTCGTATTCTGGTGGCGTCCGCCCAGCCAATCGGCATGGGACGGCTGTCGATCGATCAGGAGGTCGCTGTCATTCGCCGGGGCTTTGAGCCCCTAATCGATGCGGGTCAAGTGGCAGTGGAAGTCCTGGCACGCGCGACGCCGTCGGCACTACACGGATATCTGTCAACGGGGGACTACCAAATTGTCCACTTCATTGGGCACGGTGTCTTCGACGAGGAGAAGCGCGAAGGTTGCTTGATCTTCGCAGATGAACGCGGCAATCAGTATCCGCTTGGCGAACGATCTGTGCGCGAACTCTTCGGTGGTCGCGGATTGAGCCTGGTCTTCCTCAATGCTTGTGAATCTGGTCGGGGAGGCCGCGCTGACTTCAATAAGGGAGTAGCGCAGTCGCTGGTCGCTCACGGATTGCCTGCACTCGTCGCGAATCAGTACAGCGTCCTCGACTCTTCCGCGACGTCGTTCGCGCAGAACTTCTACTGGTCCCTCGCGCAGGGACTTTCAGTCGGTGAGGCCGCTCGCGAGGCACGCATTGCGGTCAACTACTCATTGCATGGGGAGCCAATCGACTGGGCGATCCCGGTGGTGTACGCACGTGATGCCGGAATGACGCTCGCGAACGCGCCGACGGCGCGTAGTCGCGCTCCTAAGACTCACGTGCGACCTGCAGCCCATCGAGCAACTGAAACGCATGAGAGTCGAATCGCCGTTTGGGATATCAACAACGTGTTTCCTTCACTGGATCGCACGCTCCAAGGTATGAACGCGGCGCAAAGTACGTTCGGATTCGAGCTGACCGATTTATCGGTGCCACTGGGCGTGCGCGAATTCGACAAGACCGAAGGCGAGACCTATCTGAGGGCAGACAAGCTCGCGCATCGCCTTCAAGGCATGCCCATGGAGCTCGGCGTCGACATTCTTGCTTGCGTGACCAGTCACTTTATGCGCGATGACGAGTGGCTGAACCTCTACGGTTGGTGGCCTGAGGGCGGCAAACCGCCAATTCTCGTCTTTTCCGTAGCTGGATTCGACGAGCTGCAGCCAGAAGGCCCGAAGACCGATCGAGCAATCGCGAATCTGATAGTCGCGGGTCTCACGGGCATTTATGGCAACTTCGACGCGCATAAGCGCAACCCACGGAACTGTCCGCTCGCCTTCAATGAGGATAGAGAACTCGAGTACCTGGTCAATCGACAAACGTTTGATGCTCAGTGTCGGAAGAGGGTGAAGGCGAAACTCGGCACCCAACTGAGCGCGCTCGAGAAGCTCCTCACACTATTCTAACCCCGGCCGAGAGGCGTTATGCCCACAAGGAAACGAGCCGCAAAACCACGACAATCGCGCAGTAGGAATACGCTGAGCGCGGCGATTTCCAGCGGTCGAAGCGCCGCGGAAGAGGTGATCGCCTTTCGCGCGAAGCAACGTCGGAGGCGAGCAGCCATCGATCGGGATGTCACCCGCTCCCCGCGACGCGCACGTCCTGCGGCTAAGCGAATCCCGGCGAAGACGCAGTCGCTACTCGGCCCCAAGGCATCAGCTGGAGTGCTCATTGCCGAAGGCGACTCATGGTTTGACTACCCGCTCTGGGACGTGCTTCGTATTCTCGAAGATCAGTTTCTCTTCGACGTCGAATCGGTTGCACACAAAGGCGATTGCGTGGAGGATATGGCGCACTCCAAGGGCCAGTTCGAGGAGTTCGCGCGACGACTCGAGAAGCTATTGCGCAATGGCAAGGTGCCTCGATCAATCCTCTTGTCCGGCGGCGGGAACGATATCGCTGGGGACGAATTTGCAATCCTGCTCAACCACGCCGCATCCGGCCTTCCGGCGCTGAACGAGGACATTGTCCGTGGCGTCATCGATGTTCGACTGCGCGCCGCGTACGCGAGCATGATCAGTGCTATTACCACAATAACGAAGTCCTACCTCAATCAGCCTATCCCGATCATTACGCATGGTTACGACTATCCCGTGCCGGATGGGCGCGGTTTCCTCGGCGGCTGGGGGATTCTACCGGGGCCATGGCTGAAACCCGGCTTCGAAAAGAAGGGCTACGGGAAGATGCAAGAGAATCGGGAGTTGATGATAGAGTTGATTAATCGGTTCAATGAGATGCTAATCGGTGTAAGCGAGATACCGAAGTTCGCTCACGTTCACTACCTCGATTTGCGGGGTACACTGAGTACTGACAACACCTACAAGAGGGATTGGGGTAACGAGCTTCATCCCACCGCTCGGGGTTTCGAACTGGTGACTGCCAAGTTTGCTCATTTAATTGAGCAGGTGTGATCAGACTTATGCAACACTTCTCGTGCCTCTTCCAACATCAGGGTTGTCGGCCGGATTGAAGCGCTAACTGCGCGGCGTGAATCCAGCGATTACGATGTCGCGCTCTGAGGCGCGCCACAGAACCGCGCCCTCAACCGAGACAGGACTATCTCAGCTACCCTTCCTCCGCAACTCGGTGTGTGCTGCGGCTTTGACACGCGCAGTAGCTCGGTGGCGATGTCACGGCCTTCACGGGTAATCGAGAAGAACTCCACCGCTTGCCCCAAGGCAGACAGTCCTGCCGTTCGGGTGAAGGCGATGCACCAGTGCTCGTTGGAATTGAAGACACTCCTTCGATGACAATCAGCGACTTCCATCGTTAAAACGGATTGAGCGGGCGTCACGTCATGCTCGCGTGCGGTGCGCGATCATCGAAATAGGCGCGCGCACCCGGTTCCTGCTCGCGGTAATGTCTACCTCTTCCTCCTTCGCTGTGTGAATACTCATGGGATCGCACAACGAAGTCGTTAAGTCACCGCACAACTATCGCGTTGTGGCACGCGATCGGTTGCCGACGGCGATATACCCACGGTCCAGAAAGTAAGTCAATCTTGCAAAGGCGGACTGATCTTTCCTTACCACGCCTTACCGTCGTATGGTGCCACTCCCTCACCCCGCATCACTACGCCTCCGTCTGATATAGTGCGATAAGAGCACTGGGGCCTCGTATTCCGGCACGCGGTGAAAGAGACCGCATCACGCCTCGGCTGCCTTCGATCGCAATACTGGCCCGCCATTGGCAGTGGTGCCTATACTAAGTGTTAGGACCATTTAATATTCGCGGCCAATGAGGCGCCGTACATTGCTCGATAGGCCCGTAGATTCGACCTCCGAAGCCCGCCTCTCCATCAATGATTAGCCCCTGTTAATGTTCTGCGACGCCACTCATATCTGAGAGCCTCCTAACTACTCGCACGCCTCGCGATCCACTGTATTACTATTGCGCAACAAACAACGGGGTGTGGTGCAACATCACTATTGACAATATCAAACTCCGATCATAGATAGGGCATCACGACGCCGCACGAATGAGCTGCCATTAGTAGAGAGGCCCCGCGCGGATGCGCCGTCGATTGGCACTCACCTTCCTGGCGGGAATGCTCGATAGTCGTTAAGTGCAATCGCGCTGATCATGCTAGGCGGTCCCCGCGCCATCTTTGTGTCCCTGCAGCACCCGTACCCACCGGCATGTCCCTCTAGTATATGCACAACGTTAGGATTTGCTGAAGGGGTACCCCTTCAGGTGTAAGCGTAGACTGCTGCGCTTCAGATCCTTCGCTGAAGTATCGTAGCCACGTGCATTGCCCACAGTTCCGGGCAGCGGCTCGACTCGAGCGGCGGCGAGTTGCTATGCAGACACTAGGAAACAAGAACTATGTTGGTATTAGGAAGCAGGGGTTAGGCAGCACCGAAGCGCACGTGCAACCTACCTAAGCGTCCCTCCAAGCAGGCAAGTCTTTATCAGCTGGTGCGATGAATGTCGATGTCCACTGCCTTTCCCGCCCCGCTCGCGCCCGAGCTCAGTCGCGAGTTTCTGCTCCACCACCGGCTATGCCCCAAGGAACTGCGCGGGAATGACACGGTGGTTGTAGCAGCGGCACCGGATGCGTTGATCGACGCGTTCAGCGAGATCGCATTCGCATACCGGCGGCAGGTCGAGCCGGTCACGCTTCCGCTCCGCGAAGTCGAACGGCTCATCGAACGCCTGACGACACAGGCGGACCGCTCTCTGGAGCTCCAGCGGATCGAGGGCGATGTCGATGAGGATGAACTGGCGACCGACGTCCGCGACATGGTCAACCAGCCGCCGGTCTGGCGTTTTCTGACACTCGTGATACGGGACGCAAACGAGGCGGGCGCGAGCGACATCCACTTGGAATCGACCCGAACGGGACTCAAAGTGCGCTTTCGGCTGGATGGGGTGCTCGTGGCCGCTCCGGAGCCGCCCATCGACCTGCAACATGCCGTGCCCTCGCGCATCAAGCTCGAGGCCGGATTGGACATCGCCGAACGCCGGCGGCCACAGGACGGGCGCATTCGCGTCAGGCTCGAGGATCGTGAGCTCGATATCCGCGTTTCGACCGTGCCCACCATGTTCGGCGAAAGCGTGGTCTTGAGGTTACTTGACCGCGGCGGACGGCCGGTCGAGCTCACGGAGCTTGGAATGTCACCGTCGGTGCTCTGTCCCTTACTGGAGATCAGCGCTCGTCCGCACGGTATGCTGCTCGTGACCGGCCCAACGGGAAGTGGCAAGACCACAACACTTTATGCGGCGCTAGCCCGGCGTAATGTGGGGGCCGAGAAGATCATCACGGTTGAAGAGCCGGTGGAGTATCAGCTCTCGGGCGTCACCCAGGTCCCCGTGCAGCGTCAGGCGGGGGTCACTTTTGCATCGGCACTTCGCTCGATCCTTCGCCAGGACCCCGACGTGGTGATGGTCGGCGAGATGCGCGACGGCGAAACGGCGGAGATCGCGGTGCAGGCGGCGATGACGGGTCACATGGTGTTCTCGACACTGCACACGAACGACGCCTTGAGCGCCATCCCGCGCCTAATCGACCTCGGAGTGCCGGAATACCTCGTGGCGGCGACGATCGAAGGCGTGTTGTCCCAGCGGCTCGTCAGGCGAGTCTGCGACTCGTGCCGCGTAACCTACCAGCCAGATCCCGAGCTTGTGGCGCGAATCGCTGGGACACCAGTGGGGAAACAGTCCTTCTCCAGAGGGCTCGGGTGCGCCGCCTGTCGGGGTACGGGCTTCAAGGGCCGGCTTGGGATCTTCGAGTTGATCGTGTTCACGGACGAGCTCCGCTGGTCGGTGACGCGTGGGGCAACGCCTAGGGAGCTGCTCGAGCTTTGCGTTCGTGGCGGTACGCAGCCGATCGCTTACGACGGGTGGGTCAAGGCAAAGGTGGGGCTCACGACTATAGAAGAAGTGGCGAGGGTGTGTTGAACAGCGCGGATGCGCGACGCGCGACGCGGGAGGCGGGGTGCGATATGAGAATTTGCGAAGGGAAAAGTACTGTGAATTGCGAACTGTGAACAAAGCGTACCCACAATCCGGCGCTGCCATGACGAACCACGCACGATGCATAGTTGCAGGTTTTCGCAATTCGCACTTCGCACTTGGAACGCCACTCGCTCCGCCATCGCGTCGCGGATTCACGCTCATCGAGCTCCTGGTCACGATCGCCATAATCGCCGTCCTCGCCGCTATCGTGGCACCGGCAGTCTTCCGCAACGTCGGCGATGCGAAAGCTTCGGCGGCGCGGAGCCAGATCGAGATCTTAACCTTGGCCCTCGATGCCTATCGGCTGGACACGGACGTGTACCCGTCGAGCGAGCAGGGGCTGTCGGCGCTTCGCACACTTCCAACCGCGGGCCAAATCCCGCGCAACTGGCGTGGACCCTATCTCCGCCGCACTGTGCCGCTCGATCCATGGGGACGCCCGTACGAGTACGTCGTTCCGGGACGCGCCAACCCGCAACTATACGATCTCTACACGCTGGGGCGGGACGGCACCATCGGCGGGGAGGGAGAAGATGCCGACGTCACGTCCTGGGGCGAGCCGGTCGCACCATGACGGCTCGCACCTATCGCTTCCGGGCGGCGCATCGCTCAGGGCTCGTAGAGAAGGGATCGATCGCCGCTGAATCGCGTGAGGCTGCATCGGCGGCGCTTTCGGCCCGCGGACTGTTCCCGCTGGAGATCGGAGCAGCAGCCGCGAGGGATCAGCGCGGGATCCGGTTGTCCGCAGCTGAGTTGGCGCTTGGGCTTCGCGTCCTGGCGACGCTGCTCGGTTCCGGGCTCACCGTCGCCCGGTCGCTGGCCGCGCTCGAGGAGCTGGTCTCGCCGCGCTGGCGTGCGGCACTGCCCGCGATTCGAGATGGAGTTCGTGCCGGCCGGTCGCTCGGTGCCGCCTTACGCGGGTCTGGTATCGCTTTCTCGCCGGCCGTGCTGGGGATCATCGAGGCAGGTGAGGCGGGGAGCGGATTGGCCGAAGCGGTCAAACGCGCGGCCGAGCTCTCCGAGCGCGATGCCGCGGTGCGCTCGGCGCTAAGGAGCGCGCTGGCGTATCCGGCACTGTTGGCACTCACCGGCGCCGCGTCGCTCGCGGTGCTCGTCACGGTCGTGCTTCCGCGATTCGCCGAGATCCTGGGCGGTCTGGGTCAAGCGTTGCCAGCGAGCACTCAGTTCGTGCTCTGGGCGGCCGCAGTGCTGCGAGTCTCGATTCTTCCCTTTGCTGCTGGCGCGGTAGTGCTCGCCTTCGCCTGGCGCGTATGGGTGGCGACGGCCACCGGACGCGAAGTGTGGCACCAGCTGCTGCTTCGCATTCCGGGAGTGGGCCACGTCAGACGCTCGGCCGCGTCTTCTCGAGTGGCGCTCTCACTCGCGGCATTGCTGCGAAGCGGCGTGCCTATCTCGGCTGGGCTGACGCATGCGGCGCGCGCTTCGGGAGATGCAGCGATCGCCGCCCGCCTTAAGGAAGCGCGGGAGCGCGTGATCGCCGGCGACCGGATGTCACGCGCGCTGTCGGCCACGTCCGCGCTCACGCCCACGGTCGACCGACTGATCCGCGCCGGCGAGGAGAGCGGCGAGTTGGCGGCGATGCTAGAGCATGCTGCAGCGATCGAAGCCGAGCGCGCCGAACGCACGGTGCGCTCACTGGTCCGGCTGCTAGAGCCGGCGTTGATCGTCGGCTTCGGGGGGCTGGTTGCCTTCATCGCTGCGTCGCTGCTGCAGGCGGTCTATAGCGTAAGACCGGGAGGATGAGATGAAAGATGGGAGCTGCGAACGGGGATTCACCATGGTCGAGTTGATCGTGGCGTTGGCGATTCTTGGAGTACTGACGGCGGTTGTTGGTTTGTCACTGCAAACGGCTCCTAAGGAGCGAAGGCTGCCGGAATGGCAATACCAAGTGGCTGCGGCACGCGATTCAGCACTTCGCCTCGGCCGCTCGGTCACCATCGTCGTCAGCCGGGACGGCGAACGGTATGCCTTCACTCTCCTGCCTGACGGGCGCGTGATAGGTCCGTCATTCCCCGCGAAGCGGGAATCCAGTGATGCAACTCCATAAGAAGAGCACTCGCCGCGGAGCTGCGCTCCTGGAGGCGATTGTCGCCATGACGATCCTGACGAGTGCCGCACTGTCGCTCGTTGCACTGACGGCGCAAGGCTCGCGCACGGTCCTACATGCGCGTGAAGCTGAGGCCGAGCTCCGGCGGGCGAGCGCGTTCATGGACGTGGTAACGTTGTGGACACGCGCGGATCTCGACCGCAGGCTGGGCACCCGCGAGCAGGGGCCATGGCGGCTCCGCATCGATCGGCCGACACAAACGCTGTACGAGCTGACGCTGCTGGACTCTACCGTGACGCGCGAACTGCTCACCACGAGCGTGTACCGGCCGGAAGGTGCGCAATGAGAAGGCATATCTCACGCCCCTCAGCGAGCCGCGGTTCTCTGTCCTCGGTTGCCGGTTTCACACTCATTGAAGTCGTGATTGCTCTTGTCATCTCCGCTTTCATTGTTCTCACGGGCCGACAGATGCTCGAGGCGATAGGCGGCGAGTCCCGGCGCGTTCATCGTGCGGCGGAAGAATCGACCTTAGAGGCGAACGCGGATCGCGTGCTCCGTGAGCTGGTCGGCCGGATGGAGATCGGTTCGACTATAGAGCGCGGATTCGGCGGGACCGGGCACCAGGCGACGTTCTCGAGCTGGTGCGAGGTTCCGGAGGGGTGGCTGGAGTCGTGCCGCGTCTCGCTCACGATCGATTCTGCTGCACACACGAACGCTCTCGTCCTGACGACGCGACTCGCGTCGCGAGACGAAGCCCAAGGTGCGCAGCTCGTGATGCGCCAAGGTTTCGCGTATGGCGCATTGCGCTACCTGAGCTCCGCGTCCGACGGCGGCGTCTGGTTTCACGCCTGGGGACAAGGGATCACGGCGCCGCTGGCGATCGGGATCATCCTGGGTTCCGATACGGCGATCGTGGCCATCGGTGAGCGCGGATGACACCCCGTCGAGGTTTCGCGCTGCTCGCCGTGCTCTGGATCGTGATCGCCGCGACCGCATTGGCGATGTCCGCGCATGCGGTCGCACGTCAGGCGCTGGGCGGGGCGAGCAATCGCGCCGCGCTACACCGGGCTCGGTGGCGCGCCGCGGATTGCCTGGAGCGGGCGCGGGCGACCATTGGTGAGGCGCTTGTGTTAAACCAAGCCAGCGATCGTGCCTCTTTGCCGAGCGCGTTCGGCTCAGTCTCGTACTCGTGGCGAACGGTGGATAGGGCCGTGGCCAACTCGCGACTGCTGCCCGCTGCCAGCTGCGCCGTGCGCACCGAAGCTGCCGGTTCGCGCATTGATGCGAATACGGCTGATGAAGAGCTACTCCAAGCGCTATTCGCCTCACTCCGGATTCCTTCTGCACGTTCCGACTCGCTGGTTGATGCCCTGCTCGACTGGCGCGACTCGGATGACATCGCTCGTCCGCTAGGCGCCGAACGCGCGTGGTATGCCGCCGAAGAGCGGCTATTGCCGCGTAATGGCCCGATTGCGAACACCCGAGAACTGCGGCTGATCAGCGGTTTTGAGGCGCTGCCAGGAATCGATTCCGTGCTTGGAGTCGAGCCCGGACGCATCTCGCTCGAGACCGCTCCTATTCCAGTGCTCGCCGCACTACCCGGATTCGGGAGTGAAGTCGTGGGCCGCATTGCCGAACTGCGTTCGCTTGGGGCTCCGGTCCCCGACCTGATGGTGCTCGGCGGCTTAGTCTCGCCCGCGGCGAGAGAAGCGATGCTCGCCCGTTACGCCGATCTCGTCCGCCTGATGACGCTCGAGCCGGACGCCTGGATCGTCACGGCTACTGGCCACGCCGGCGCGCCTACGGTGGCGTACACCGTAGAGGTGCGGCTCGTTCGCGCCGGTGCCCGCGCAGCGATCGTGCGCCGTCGCAGTTGGATCGAATGACAGTCCGCATAGGCGTGGGCGTTGCCGCTGACAACGTGCGCGTGATCCTCCTGAGCCGTGACGGCGAGGTTCGCTGGCACGTGGAGGTGCCACGCCATTCTACAGGCCCGGAATCGCTTGGCCCGGCACTGCGTAGCTCATTCGCCGCTCTACCAAGGCCACGCTGGGCGCGCCCGAAGGTGATCGTGGCGTTAGGACCTCACTGCACCCAGCTTCGGCTGCTGTCGGAGCTCCCGCCGCTTGGAAAGGCGGTCGATGTCTCCCGTGCGGTGGCTGAAGGCTATAGCCGATTCTTCTTGCGCAACGGAGTCCCGCTCATCACCGGCGGCGTGCGGATGATCGATGACCGGCGTGCCTGGGCGGCAGCCTTCGAGACGCCGGTCGTGGAGACGGTCATCGCCTGCTGCCGCGAGTGGCGCCTCCGGCTGGTGGCGATCGTGCCGTCGGCGGCCGTTCTCCACGCGGGTCTCGCTGGACCCCAGTTCCTCTGGGACGACGGCGTTGTGCGTTCGCAGATCGACTATGCCGGTACGATCATGTCTGCCTTCACGAGGGCGCCGCGTCTGGACGAGCATTCGCCGCCACCGGATACGCTCGTGCCTCGCGAGCGACTATTGGCACTTGGGCCAAGTGGCTGGCGCTTCGCCGATGCATTCGGTGCGGCGGCGGTAGGCGTGCGAGAGCCGCTGCGGCTGCACGGTGCGGCGCTCAAGATACGCGAGTCCCGCGCGCCGGCGTGGCGCCGGAGGATAGGCATTGCGGCGGCAGTGCTGACGCTCGCAATGGCCGCATTCACACCAGGCGCCCGCGCATGGCGCACCGAGCAGCTGGCGGAATCTGAGCTTCGCGCAAGGACGGCCGAGCAACAGAGGCTAGCCCTTACCGCGAAGGAGCTCGACCGCGTGACCGATGCGCTCGCGGAAGGCACCGTCTTCCTACGGCATCGCCGCTCGCATCTCACCTTGCTCTCGAGCCTGACGACGGCGCTCCCCGCCGACGCATGGATCACCGCGATCAAGACCGATTCGGCCGGCGGACACATCGTCACCTTCGCAAGTCGAGCCGCCGCGGTACTCGCCGCGATGGACAGCGTGGCCGAAATCGGTGGTGCCGAGTTGCTAGGGCCGGTGACGCGCGAAGTGGTGGGCACGCGTGAGGCCGAGCGGGCGACGTTCCGGTTTCGCTGGGATGACGGCGACTGCGCGTTGCGAGCCGCGCAATGCGCACTCAGTGAAGAGGCGCGG
>JBGTNB010000630.1:0-15099 GCA_041743285.1 Gemmatimonadaceae bacterium | reverse complement strand
GGGCCATCGGCACAGAGGGCGCGCCGCTCGTCACCGTGGCCGTTTCACCCAACGGCGTCGGCGGTTGGGTCGCCGCGCGGATCGAGTCTGGCGCCGCGCGATGGACGTGGTCCTTCTGGGAGGCGGAGCTCGATTTGCCGCGCGGGGAACACACGATCGCCGTTCGAGCGGCGGACATTGCCGGCAGCACCCAGCCCGAAACGGTTGGCGAGACGTGGAACGTGAAGGGGTACGCCAACAACGCGTGGCATCGCGTCTCCATCCGCTGCGAGTAACGCCGTTCCAGAAGTGACCGCCCCGACGCTACCGAGTTTGAGGGGGGCCGGTCGGCAGCGCGCCACGAGGCTCAAAACCCTGTCTTGGGCGTGACGGGGCGCTGACGCAATCGGTTTACTATGAGCGAAAGCAGCATTCGGCGGCGGCCGGACGCCGCAAATTCATTTCGCGAGGATGACATCCATGGGACTGAGTCTATGCTACGAAATGGCTCTGGAAGCGAGCACGCCGGAGGCAACGGTCATCGATCGCGTGAACGCTTTGCGCGAGGAGGCACTGGCACTTCCGTTTGAAGCCGTGTCTGAGGTTGTGCGGCTCACTGATGCCGATCTCGCGGTGCGGCGTCCTCTGCACGGGCTCGCGTTCATGCAGCTCGAAGATGTAGTGCAACTTTCGGCGGTTTCGACGCGTGAAATGCTGTATTGCCGGCAGCTCGGAAATACCGAGGATGACTGCTACACGAGTGCAGTGCAGGTGCCGGCGAACGTCCGCACACTTGCCATAGGCTTTAGCATCGCGCCCGGTCGCGGCTGCGAACCGGCGGCATTCGGTGTGACCTCTGTTTGGGACCCGGAGGGTGCGCAGTCGCGCTGGTGGTGGCAACTGTGCTGCAAGACTCAGTACGCGTCGGTCGTAAGTGACGAGCATTTCCTGCAGTGCCACGGCTCGCTTGTGACGATGCTGGACGCGGCAGAACGCGCGGGCTTCCAGGTCGTCGTACACGACGAGGCGGGCTATTGGGAGTCGCGTGACCCGAAGCAGCTGCTCGATGCCGTTGCACGGATGAACCAGCTCGTCGCGCAGTTCGCGGGTAAGTTCACCGATGCGGTGCGTGACGCGGGGGCTGACAGTCGTCAGGTGCGCGGAGAGATATTCGCGCATCCGGACTTCGAGCGACTGGAGATGCCCGACTAATCCCGAACTATTCTGTCCGGAGTGGCCGATACCGGGACGAGATACGACGCTCGCGTTCGCGCTAGGATGTCAGAGATCAGTTGCCATTGGCGACATTCGTTGGCCGCCGCAAATGGTTTGCACGGATTCCGTTGTGATCTCGTACAACTTGGCGTACCACCTACGCTAGCCATTGCGGATGACGAACCCGCACCGGTAAGAACGTACTACCGATGCGGGGGCTGTTCACTTCAACGTCATCCGGCACACTCGACTCATGGCGCGACGCGCGACTCCGGATCCAGGTGGGCCACCCGCGTGTCACCGCGAATGCGGCCCAGGATCTCCGTACGCCGGTCATCGGGAAACAGCGGCGCGCTCATCACCGCGTACATCCGCGACAGAATTGCCGGCACCTTGTCTTCGCGACTGGCTTCCACCGCCAGCAGAGCGGCATCGACATAGTAGTCTGCGGCCTCCGCGATCCTTCCCGTCAGCGCGGCCTGCTCCCCCGCCTTCACCATCATCTGCATCGCCAGTCCGTTGTCGCGCGCTGCGCTGTAGGCGAACGCTGCGCTGCGAAAGCTCGCCGCTGCGCGCGGATCGGTGCCGCGGATCAGAGCGGCACGTTGGTGCAGCTTGGCCGCTTCCCGGAACCTGCTCGGCGTGGAGTACAACTCGACCGCATACTTCTCGAGTTTGTCGGCGCGAGCATTCTCGTTCTCGACACGCTGTGCTTCCACTTGAACGCTCGAAAGCTCTTGCTGAGCCTCTGATGCCGACGGCACGATCAGTGTCGCAAGCACGACAGCGAGGCCGAGTCTCGCCACCCGGCGGAACGGAAGCGCGGATATCCTGTGCATGTGCTCCTCCAGAAAATGCGTGTGCACGGCGGGCGGGGCCTGGTGTCTCGCCTTACGGTGCATCGTTTCGATGCGCTCCGACCCGCCTGCGCCTACGCTCGAGGCACGGTGCGGGAGGAGTCTTCCCTTGACGCGTGATTCAGGGCCGGATTCGGACACCTTTTGTGTCCAGCTTTCGTAAGGGAGGTGTGGAGGGATGAATATTCCACGTTCCAGAGACGATTCCGCCCCAGGCTCGAGGCCGGCCATCACCGGCGCGCTTCGCGCGCTGGCTAGCGGCACGCCCGGTGCCGATGAGCAGCTGGCGGAGCTGGTGTACGAGCCGTTGCGGGCGATTGCCGTAAGGCAGCTGCAGTTCGAGCGAGCCGGACACACGCTCGAGACGAACGGACTCGTTCACGAAGCCTACATCACGCTGGTGAATCAGCCGGGCGCCAACTTCAGGGATCGCTCGCATTTCTTCGCGGTCGCCGCGCGGGTCATGCGGCGCATTCTCGTCGATCACGCCCGGAAACACCGCACCGCTCGGCGTGGGGGAGAGTACCAGGTCGTGTCGATCGATGATGTGCGGCCCGGCGGGATCGCGGTGCGTGAGCGGGCCGAGGAGCTGATCGCTCTCGACGAGGCGCTCGATAGGCTGGAACGGCTCGATCCCCGGCTTAGCAAGGTGGTCGAATGCCGGTTCTTTGCCGGCCTCACCGAGGCGGAGACCGCGGAGGTGCTGGGGGTTACGTCGCGGACGGTAACGCGCGACTGGATCAAGGCGCGCGCCTGGCTTTACCAGCAGCTGCGCTCCGATGATGCCTGACGACACAGGCACTCGCGCCCAACCCACGCAGCCGCCGTCGCCGGGGACTCGATGGCAGGAGGTGAGCGGAATCGTCGACGAAGCCCTCGACCTGCCGGTGGAGCAGCGAGCGCGGTTTCTAGCGCGGGCATGCCCCAGCGACGACCTACGGAGGGAGGTGGACCGTTTTCTCGCCGCTTGCGAGCAGAGCGGCGGATTTCTCGACGGAGCGGCCACCTCCTTCGCTGGACCATTGCTGGCCAACGCTGAAAGCCCGCGTTCCCAGGACGAAGCGACGGCGCTGGCACTGCTGCGCGATGCGCTGGCGGGACGCTACACCATAGAGCACGATATCGGCCGCGGCGGCATGGCGCTCGTCTACCTCGCCCGCGACGTCAGGCTCAACCGGGAGGTTGCCGTCAAGCTCCTGCGCCCGGAGATCGCTGCCACGTTAGGCGCCGAGCGGTTTCTGAGGGAGATAGAGACCACCGCGCGGTTGACACACCCGAACATCCTTCCCCTGCTCGATTCGGGAGAGGCGCAAGGGCTGCTCTACTTCGTAATGCCGTTCGTAACCGGCGAAACGCTGCGCGACCGACTGGATCGTGAGCACCGATTCACCCAGGCCGAAGCGGTCCGCATCGCCTTCGAGGTTGCTGATGCGCTGGAGTATACGCACCGGCACGACGTGCTGCACCGGGACCTCAAGCCCGAGAACGTGCTCTTGGCAAACGGCCGTGCGGTAATAGCCGATTTCGGGATCGCCTGCGCGATCAACAGAGCGGCGGTTAGGTCAGCACACGGCTCCCGGTCCGAACCGTTGACGGCAACCGGTTATTCGCTGGGTACGCCGGGGTACATGAGTCCCGAGCAGGCCGCCGGCAGCCGCACGCTCGATGGCCGGAGCGATATCTACGCTCTCGGATGCATGCTTTACGAGATGCTCGCCGGCAAGCCGCCGTTCAGCGGCCCGACCGCGGCAGTGGTCCGCCAGCATCTGTCGGCTCCGGCACCGGTGCTCGCGGACATACGGGCGGACGTGGATCCGGCCATAACGCGGGCTGTCGCCCGCGCGATGGCGAAATCTCCGGCCGACCGCTTCGCAACCATGCATGAGTTTGCGAATGCCCTGACGGCGCCGGCGACGGCCTACGATCGACAAAATACGCCATTGTCCAACGGCGACCGCACCATACCTCCCGCTACGGCGTGGCGACTGTTGGCTGTGGCCCTGATCTTCGCGGTCATTTTCGCGCTGCTGTGGATCGGCATTCGCTAATCGGGAAGCGGCGACAATAGTGGCAGTCTCGATCGCGTGAGGTCAGCGAGCGCCGAGCTATCGTTGACCCGTGCACGCCGGATTAATCCGCACTTGACTCGGCCCAGCCGCCGAGGGTACGCTCGGCGAGGCGTGGGAGCGCGCACTACAACGACATTGCATGAGTTGAATCGGTGCCGTTGCGCGCCATGCGAGCCGCCATCCTCGGGGGGTGCTCGCGTCGATCACTTTGCCGGGGAAGGATTCGTCATGTCCATGGCTACCGCGACGAAGAAATGGACGCTGGAGGAGATCCACAGCCTCCCTGACGACGGCAACAAGTACGAACTCGTGCGCGGAGAGCTGTTCGTGACTCGGCCGCCTACGGACTTCCACGAGACCGTCGCGGCGAAGCTCGCACGCATCCTCGATCCCTACGTCGCCACGCAGGGGCTCGGTTACGTCTATCGCCCGCGCGCTGTGTTGCGGTTCGAGGGATCGGAGGTCGAGCCGGATCTCATGGTCAGGCAGTCGCAGGGGGACCCGGACGCCGACTGGGATCGTGCGCCACTCCCGATACTTATTGTCGAAATCTTTTCAGGGAGCACGCGGCTGCGGGACCAGAATCAGAAGCGCGAGCTGTACACTGACGCGGGTGTGGCGGAGTACTGGATGGTGGATCCGGAGCGACGTAAGATCACCGCGGTGCGAAGGGATCAGCCTGATACAGTCGCCGCGGGCAAGCTGGTCTGGTCGCCGCCCGGCGCGAGCGAGTCTCTGACGGTTGACGTACCGGGCCTCTTTGCCTGAGCGAAGCCTCTCCTGAAACCTTTAGGAGAGAGCGCCGTACCTTCTCCTTAGCCCTTTAGGAGAAGACGCTCATGTCCGACCAAGCCGCCATCCTTCCCGGCACCCTCGACCTCTTGATTCTCAAAGCCGTTTCACTCGGCCGCCTCCACGGCTACGGCGTCCTCCTCCGCATCGGCCAGATCTCGGCCGGCGCGCTCGAGATACAGCAGGGCGCTCTCTACCCTGCCCTGTATCGTCTCGAGCACCAAGGGCTGATCTCCAGCGAGTGGGGCACATCGGACAATAACCGAAAGGCCAAGTACTACCGCCTTACGGCAGCCGGCCGCCGCCGCCTCGGAGAAGAAACGGCAAGCTGGAACCGCCTGGTTGATGCCATTGCACTGGCCCTCTCGGCCACGCCGCAGGAGGTTGGATGATCTCCGGGATATTTGCTCGTGCGCGTTCGCTTTGGCGCGGCGTGAGCCGGCGCTCGGATGTCGATGCCGAGATGGAAGAGGAGTTCCGCGCCCATATCGAGCTGCGTACGGCCGATCTGATCCGCACGGGCCTCGCGCCTGACGCGGCCGCACGGCAGGCGCGGATCGAATTCGGCCGCCCGGAGCGCTTCAAGGCAGAAGGCGGTGCGTCGCGCGGGCTCCGCCGCTTCGACGAGCTGGGGGTCTCCTGGCTCGACTTCAAACTCGGCTTCCGAATGCTCGTCAGGTACCCCGGCCTCACGCTGGTCGGTGGACTGGCGGTCGCTTTCGCCATCTGGGTCGGCGCCGGCACCTTCGAGTTCCTGGGGCAGGTCATGAATCCGAGAATTCCGCTGGCTGAAGGCGACCGCATCGTCGCTATCGAGGTCACCAGCGCCACCGACGGGCGCCAAACGCCGCGGATTCTTCACGACTACGTTGACTGGCGCGCCAACCTCCGCTCGGTTACCGAGCTCGGTGCCTATCGATCTGTTGAGCGCAACTTGATCCTCGAGTCTGCGCATGCCGAGCCGGCCGACCTGGCGGAGGTCACCGCGTCCGCATTCCAGATCGCACGGGTGCAACCGCTGTTCGGCCGCGCAATCGTCGCCGACGATGAGTCGCCGGCTTCGCCCCCAGTACTCGTACTCGGTTGGGAGCTCTGGCAGCGGCGCTTCGGCGGCGATCCAAACGTCCTCGGACGCACGGTCCAGGTCGGCATAACGCCGGCGACGATCGTCGGCGTTATGCCACAGGGCTTCCGTTTTCCGATCTCGTACGAGGCGTGGGCGCCGCTCCGGCTAAACGTTCTCGAGTACGAACGAGGACAGGGACCGGCCATCTCCGTAATCGGCCGCCTCGCCCCGAACGCGACGCTCGACGAAGCGCAGACGGAGCTTACCAATCTCGGAAGGCGTGCAGCCCTCGACTTTCCGGCAACGCACGAGCATCTGCGTCCGCGAGTCATGCCGCTTGCCAAGTCCTGGCTGGATCTTTCGACCGGCGAAGCTCTGAGCCTCTGGTCGATCAATCTGTTCATCATCATGCTGCTGGCGCTGGTGTGCTCAAATGTCGCCCTGTTGATGTTCGCCCGCGCGGCCACAAGGGAGAGCGAGATCGCCGTTCGAAACGCCATCGGCGCGAGTCGCACTCGTATCGTCACCCAGCTGTTCGCCGAGGCTTTGGTACTCGGAGCGGTCGGAGCTTCGTTAGGCCTGGCCGCTGCCGGTTTTGGTTTGCGGTGGGGACTCGGCATCGCCGCGACGCAGTTCATGGACGGCGCTCCTCTTCCGTTCTGGTTCCGTTCCACGCTATCGCCTTCGACGGTGCTCTACGTCGGCATGCTTGCGGTCCTGGCCGCAATCATCGCCGGTGTGCTCCCGGCACTCAAAGTCACGCGCGGCATCGGGACGCAGCTGCGGCAGGCGAGTGCCGGCGGCGGCGGGTTGCGCTTCGGCGGGGTATGGACCGCGGTGATCGTCACCCAGGTCGCGCTCACCGTCGCGCTGCCGAGCACCGCATTTCAGCTGCGAAAGGATGCGAACCGGATCAGGACGCTCGATGTTGGATTTCCGACTCAACAGTATCTCTCGCTGCGTCTCGAGATGGACCGCGATGCTTCGTCGGCGACGAGCGGCGACACGTCGCGAGCAGCCTTCCTTGCGCTGTTCGCCGAGAGGAAGCAGGAGTTCGAGCGGCGCCTGACGAACGATCCGGCAGTGGTCGACGTGACCCTCGCCGGTCGACTGCCGCGGATGTACCACCAATGGAACCAGATCGAGGTGGACGAGGGCGCGGTCGAGCCGCTCGACGAACGCGGACATCGGGTCAGCTCGACTTCGGTAGCAGAGGACTATTTCGAAGTGCTACGCACGCCTCTTCTCTCGGGACGCGGCTTCAACTCGGGTGACCTGTCGTCAGGCGCACGGGTCGTGTTGGTGAACAAGCCGTTCGTCGATGACGTCCTCGGCGGGCGCAACCCGATCGGCCGGCGCATCCGCTACATCGCCAACGAGGATGATCGCCGGCCCAGGGATGACGGCCCCTGGTACGAGATCGTAGGAGTGGCACGAGATATCGGCATGACCTCCGGATACGGACGGGCAGGGATTTATCACCCGATGGTGCCTACCGAAGCGTATCCCGTGTACCTGGCGGTGCACGTGCAAGGCGATCCCAACGCGTTCGAGCCGCAGCTCCGCGCCACCGCGGGGGAGGTGGACCCGACGCTGCGGATCAACGAGCTGATGCCGCTCGACGAGGTCACTGGCGGCGAAATGAAATTCTATTCGTTCTGGTTCCGCCTGACGCTGCTCATCAGCTCGATCGCACTGCTGCTCTCATTGGCGGGCATCTATGCCGTGATGGCATTCACAGTCGCCCGCCGCACGCGGGAGATTGGAATCCGCGTCGCGCTGGGCGCCAGCAAGCGCCGCGTGCTCGCATCGATCTTCCGGCGGCCGCTGATGCAAGTCGGGCTCGGAGTGTTGGCGGGCACGTTCGTAACGGGGTTACTGGCGTATGGAATCAACCGGATGGAGGTCTCACCTCGGGGAGCGGCGATGGTAGCGGCGTATGCTGTGCTGATGCTCGCGGTGTGTCTGCTGGCGTGCATCGTGCCGACCACGCGAGCGCTGGCGGTCGAGCCCACGGAGGCGTTGCGTGCGGACGGATGAGGAAACTTCCTGCTATGGGATGCTGGAAGACAGAGGACAGTTCGATCCCGAGTTGGCAGGCATCCATGTCGAAAGGTTGGCAGGATGCATCAGGATGAAACGGATCAAATGGATCGGATTCGTGCGAGCGAGCACCACTCGTTATGCTCCAGAACGGATCCTGAATCAACCGGTCGGCCCGGATGCAGCATGCCAACCTTCGCCATGATTTGACCGTGATCCCATGAGTGACATATTCGCAGACGAGTGCCCCAGCGTATAGAGCCACAGCCGCGCTTTACAGCCTTATCTGCGCAGTGCACCTTTCGCTCCTCACTGCGGAGGCACGAATGATTCTCGTCGCAGGCGCCACGGGCTCGCTCGGTGGGCGGATTGTTCACGGACTGATCGAGCGAGGCGAGTCCGTCCGCGCTCTGGTAAGGAGCTCATCGAGCCACACCGCGCTCGAGGCCGCGGGAGCCGACGTCGCCATCGGCGACCTGAAGGACCCCGCCAGCCTGGCTGCAGCCTGCGAGGGCGTCGATGTGGTCGTCACCACCGCGAGCGTCTCGAAGAGGAGCGATGACAGCCTCGAGGCGGTCGACCTCGAGGGAAACCGCAACCTCATTGACGCGGCGCGCGCGGCCGGCGTCAAGCAATTCATCTTCACGTCGACCGTGGGAGCGTCGCCGGAGCATCCCGCACCCCTGTTCCGCATCAAGGCAGCGATCGAGCAGCACTTGCGCGACAGCGGGATGGTCTACACCATCCTCCAGCCTAACGCATTCATGGATGTATGGTTCGGAATGCTGATCGAGATGCCCATTCATTCCGGCATGCCGGTTACGCTGGTGGGGGAGTCGAAGCGGCGGCACTCTTTCGTAGCCGAGCAGGACGTGGCGGCATTCGCTCTGTCCGCGGTCGGCCATGCTGCGGCGCGGAATTCGACGATCCTGATCGGCGGCCCTGACGCCATCACCTTTCGCGACGCGGTGCGAATGTACGAACAGGCGCTCGGCCGCACGATCGAGGTTCGCAGTGTTGCGCCGGGCGGTCCGATCCCCGGGCTTTCGGAGATGATATGGGGGATCGCGGCTGGGTTCGAGTCATACGATTCCGAGATACCGATGGACCAGACCGCGCGTACCTACGGCGTGAGCCCTACGAGCGCAGCGGACTTCGCCCGGGCGCGGATGGAGGGATAGGCTCGGCGCCATTGACCGCCCGGCGCATCCACCCGATGTTGAACGCCATGATTCGCACGCGTTGGCTGGTGCTACTCTGCCTGCCCATATCAGGCGCATGCGCAGGGGCGGGAACCTCGGCACGGAACGTCCTCCTTGCGCCGGGATCCCCCGCGCAGTTCAAGATGCCGGCAGCGATCAACCGCGCGCCGGTCGCTTCCTCGACAGTTCCGGTCCCCGGCGAGATCGCGCTCGCCATCGAGTCCCGGCTAGCCGAGCTGGAGCAGCGCGGCGGCGCCTGCTCCGTCTATGCGTCCGTGATAGAGCAATCCTACCGGCAGGGGCGCATCATGATCCGTCCGTTCATGTGGCGCGTGGAGGGCCGCCTCGTCTCCGGGCAGGCTACGCCGGACGGGGACATGGTGCTGGCGCGAGACATCGATCCGCTCAACGTGGGTCTCCGCACGGTGGACGACGTGCTGTGGAGCGTGGAGCACGAGGCAGCGCACATCGCCTTTCGCATCCCGAACGGCGAGTGGGCGGGCGTGGACCGCGCTAATCGTTATGTGCGTGAATGCCGGGGAACGGCACACGCGGGCTGACGTTCCATGCCGCTGGCACCCCTTCCGCAACTTTTGCACGCGTTGCATCCCTCACCGTAACGGCTGTTTTTACACCGCCGGCGCTGGGAGAGTGAAGTGGACGCTCTGGAGCAACTAAAGGGCAGTTTTGCCGCAACCGGCCGATATACGATTGAACGCGAGATCGGAGCCGGAGGCATGGCCACCGTCTACCTCGCGCGTGATGAGCGCTACGGACGCCCGGTCGCCATCAAGGTTCTGCGTCAGGATCTTGGCGCGGCACTGGGCGCCGAACGCTTTCACAGGGAGATCCGCATCGCGGCGGCCCTGCAGCATCCCTGCATTGTGCCGTTGTACGATTCGGGCGAGGCGGACGGCCTGCTGTACTACGTCATGCCATTCGTGCAGGGCACTACCCTGCGGCACAGGATGGAGCAGGAAGGCGAGCTACCGATCGGCGACGTGGTCCGCATTCTACGCGATTCTGCCGACGCTCTGGCGGCGGCGCACCGGCAGGGTGTGGTGCATCGCGATCTGAAACCGGAGAACATCATGCTCTCCGGCCGCCACGCCCTGGTGACCGACTTCGGCGTGGCCAAGGCAGTGACCGAATCTGCCGACCAGCCATCGCTGACGACGATAGGCGTCGCGCTAGGTACGCCCACCTACATGGCTCCGGAGCAGGTCGCCGCCGACCCGTTGCTGGATCATCGCGCCGACATCTACGCGTTCGGCGTTGTCGCATACGAGCTGTTTTGCGGAAGGCCACCGTTCAGGCGACCGACGGTGCAGGAAGTGCTCATCGCGCACATTACGTCGAACGCCGAGCCGGTGACCAAGTACCGGGCGGCGGTCCCTCCCGGGTTGGAGTTTCTCGTAATGCGCTGTCTCGAGAAGAAGCCCGAAGACCGGTGGCAGACGGCTGAGGAACTCATTCCGCACCTCGAGGCCGAGCTTGGACTCAGCGGTGCGTCGACATCGCCTGTGGGTCGGACCCAATTCCGGCGGACAGCAGAATATGTTAGGCGGCGGCCGGCAATCTGGGTCGGCGGCGCGGCGGCAGTCGCCGGCCTGGCGTGGTTCGGCGTCAGCCAGATGAAGGGTGATGATGCACTGCCGCTCGATCCAGGCCGCGTGGTAGTGCTGCCGTTTGAAACGCAGGGCGGCAATTCCGATCTCGGCGTCCTACCCCAGGTCCTCGAGTCGAGCATCGCGAGGGGTCTGGATCGCACGGGACGCGCGCGCGCGCTCGAGAGCCGCGCGGCGATCCATGAAGTAGGCTTCACCGACACCGGAGCGAGCGTTCTCCCCACTACTCCCGTCGCCATGGAACTCGGCAAGGCCGCCGGCGCCGGACTGGTTGTCGTCGGACGCATTCTCCTGCTCGGCGACAGCGCCCGTATCGAGCCTCGACTTCTGGCGACGTCCACCGGGGCCGAGATGGTAAGAATTCCGGCCGAGTCCGGGACGATGGCGGAAGCCAGCGATCTGGCGGAAAGGGTCAGTCAGCGCGTGATGGGCGCGCTAATGGTGCACCGCGATCCGCAATGGGGATCGGAGCTGCCGGGCACCGGTGCGCCGACGTACGCTGCCTATCGAGCCTTTCAGGAGGCAGTGGATCTGGTGAACCGCGGGCAAGTCGGCGCCGGCGCAGCTCAGCTGCTTCGCGCCTGGGAGCTCGACACCACGTTCGTCATCGCTCCGATGCGCCTCGGCTACGCACTATTCAGCCTTGGCAGATTCGACGCCGTCGACTCGCTAGGTGCGGTGCTCGATACGAAGCGTGCCAGCTTATCGACGTTCGAGACGCAGTATCTGAACCGGTTGCTCGCCTGGAACCGCGGCGATCTGCAGGCCGTCTACGCCGCGGCACAGGAGATCGGAAGGATGGCGCCGCGCTCAACGTTTGCGCGGTACACGGCCGCCAGATCGGCGATCTTCGTGAACCGAATGGCTCAGGCGCGGGACAGCCTTCTGGCGCTCGACTTCGACAGCCCCGATCTCGGGGGGATCCAGGGAGGATACGGCGACCTCACCGATGTAATGCATTTGTTAGGCGATCACGAAGCCGAATTGAAGGCGGCGCAGGAGTGGAGGGCCCACCCCCGCAATCAGCTTCCGTTGCGGGCCGGGGGATCCGAAGCCGTTGCTCTGGTGGCGCTGGGCAGGCTGCCGGAGGTCGCTGACATGTTTCCGCAATTCCTGACGACCCGCGCCGAGGGAAACACTCGCCCGACGGCGTTCGCCATCGCGATCATCAGGGAACTGCGCTGGCACGGTGCGGACTCCCTGGCAACCCACCTCAGCCGTGTCGCGCTCGAACGACTCGGCGCTGACCTAACACCTAACGAGCGACTGATTCTTCGCTTCGGCGCCGGTGAGATTGCCGGAACGGCGGCCCTTGCCGACTCGCTCCTTCGCGCCAACCCGGACAATACGCAGGCACGCGGCTGGCACGGTGCGATCGCGGCCATTCGTGGAGACCGCGAAACGGCAATCGCCGATGTAGACCTGCTCGCGCGGAATGTGCCCCGCTACGACCGCGGGGACCGCACGGCGAATAGGGCGAGCATCTTCGCTTTGGTTGGAGAGAAAGCACGCGCCGTTGAGCTCCTCCAACAGGCACACTTGGAGGGTGCTTCGTTTCAATCCCATGCCTTTCATGCGCGCATTGGCCTGGAGCCGCTCCGCGGATTCGCCCCATTCGAGGAGTTCGTCCGGCCAAAGTAGTCCGATTCCCAATTCCCGATTGCCGTTTCCCTTTTCCCGTTTTCGTTTCCCGATTCCCAATTCCCGATTCCCGATCCCCGATTCCCGAGGAGTGAGCCCTTCCCCGCCGAAATTCCGCCTATAGTTCCGTAACCCAGATGTGCTTGCCGAACGGGTTCGGTACACCCATGTTGGGACCGATCACCGGGTAAGAGGCGACCGCAAAGCTCGCACAACGACGGCGTCGGAGAGAATGGACCAGCCCGGAGACATCACGCGGCTTCTCGGCAGCGCGCATGAAGGCAATCCCGATGCGATGCAGGCGGTACTAACCCTCCTGTACGATCGCATGCGGGAGATCGCGCATCGCCAACTGTCGCACGAGGCAGAGGGCCATACCCTCGAAACAGATGGCCTTGTGAACGAGGCCTTTCTGCGGCTCGCCGGTGTCGAGCACGTTCACTTTCGCGACAGGCAGCATCTGCTCGCCACCGCCGCCAGGATGATGCGGCGCGTGCTCATCGACTATGCCGACCGGCGCCGCTCGCAGAAGCGGGGGGGCGGTAGTGTGAACGTCACTCTCGACGAGTCGTTGATCGCCGTGGAAGAGCACGCAGACGATCTGGTGGCGCTGGACGAGGCACTGGAGCGGCTGGAACGTACCGCGCCGCGGCTGCGGCAGGTGGTTGAATGCCGATTTTTCGCCGGGCTTTCCGTTGAGGATACGGCGCGGGTGCTCGAGCTCTCGCCGGCGACGGTGAAGCGCGACTGGACCTCGGCGCGCGCATGGCTCAACCGCGAGCTGACCTCGTGAAAACGGAGCGGACACCTAGCGAGGGCGACTCCAATCGTTGGGCGTTGATCGAGCCCCTTCTCCACGAAGCGCTGGAGCGGCCGCTAGAGGAGCGCGCCCCCTATCTCGATGGCGCGTGCCAGGACGCGGAAGTGCGGGCCGAGGTCGACTCGCTGCTGGAGGCGCACGAGCGATCAGGACGACTCGATACGTTGGCAGCGAACGTCATGGACCCGCTGTTCACCGAGCAGGCCCGGGTGCGGCAGAAGGCGTCGCAGTCCCTCCCGAAGCTCGAGCGCTATCAGATGATCGAGCGGATTGGCGGCGGCGGGATGGCCGTAGTCTACCGGGCGCGCGACGAGCGGCTGGAACGCGATGTTGCGCTCAAGTTCATCGCGCCGCACCTGAGCGCCGACGAGGCGGCGAAGAAGCGCTTTTTGGTCGAAGCACGCGCCGCCGCCTCGCTCGAGCATCCTAACGTATGCACCGTCCACGAGATCGGCGAGACTTCGGACGGCCAGCTCTACATAGTCATGAGCTGCTACGATGGCGAATCGCTCGATAGGCGCATTGCCAGGGGACCGCTCTCGGTGGACGAAGCGCTCCGGATCGCACGCGACGCCGCGCGCGGACTGGCCAAGGCGCATGAGCGGGGGATCGTCCATCGCGACGTCAAGCCGGCGAACATCATGCTCACCACCGACGGCGTCGTGAAGATCCTCGACTTCGGCATTGCCAAGCTGTCGGCGGCGAGCATTACACAAACGGTCGGCGTGATCGGCACGCTGGCATACATGAGCCCGGAACAGGCGTTCGGCGAGACGGTGGATGCACGAAGCGACGTGTGGGCGCTTGGCGTTGTATTGCACGAGATGCTGACCGCCGGACGTCCCTTCCGCGGTCCAGGTGAGCAGGCCGTACTCTACTCCATCCTGACCGCCGAGCTCGAGCCCGTGTCGGCGGTGCGGCCCGAGGTGCCAGCTGGCCTCGACGCTCTGCTCCGACGCGCCCTTGCCAAAAAGCCTGACGACCGGTTCGCGAGTGCAGCCGAGCTGCTGGCCGCGCTCGAAGAGTTGCCGGATGGTGCCGGCCAGCCTGCACGCCCACGAGCCCACGAAGTCAAGGCATGGCGCGACAACGCCGCGCTGGCGGAGACCACCAACTCCGTTCTGACCCGGGCGGGCGAACGACGGCACGTCACGGTGGTCGTCACCGGAATCGCCGGTTATTCCGCCCTCGTCGAGCGGCTCAACCCCGCGGCAGTCGACCGCCTTACTGCCGCGGTGCGTGATGCGGCTGCCGACATTGCCAACCGCCACGGTGGAATCGTCAACGAGTTCACTGGCGACAACGCAACGCTTCTCTTCGGTGTCGCTACCGCGCACGAGGATGATTACCTCCGCGCGGTACGGGCGATGATCGAGTTGCACGCGCGCGTACGCCAGCTAGGTGAATCTGGCGCCTGGACAACCGCTCTAAGACTTCACTCTGGAATACACATCGGTCCGGTCGTCGCCCAGCGGCAGCGATCGGGAGACCGCCGCTTTCGCGTTACCGGCGTCCCGCTCGACATTGCCTCACGACTCGCTTCCTTCGCCGAGCCCGACGCAATTCTGCTCAGCCCTGACTGCTACCGTCTCGTCGCTCCGTACATCGACGCGGAAGTCGTGGCGTCAGTTTCGATCGCTGCCGAGGGGGGGCCGATGGTCCCGCTGCGTGTCACCGGCGAAGCGGAGATGCAGACGCGTCTCGAGATCGCGGAGCGAGCCGGCCTCACGCCTTACGCGGGGCGCACGCGGGAGCTGCGCGTGCTCGAGGACCAGGTGGCGGCCGCG
>JBGTNB010000629.1:0-7171 GCA_041743285.1 Gemmatimonadaceae bacterium | reverse complement strand
CGGGAACGCACGCACCGAGGAAAATATTGCAGGTGTTGCGCTCGAAGTCGGTACGCGCGGCTTTGATCTGCAAACTCGTGCGTCCGAAGCGTTGTTCGAATGTTGCGCCATAGAGGCGCGTCTCATCGCGTACGGACGCCTGCGTCACGTTCTGGAAATTGCGATTATTCCCCTGCAGGCCGAGTGAGTCCAAAATGTTGTCGGCGAGATCCCACGGCTCGCCGGTGGCCACCAACAGGTAGCGGCGGTCGTACCCGAGGTTCTGCCGCTGTTGTCCAATAACGAGCAGATTCAGCTTGTTGCTCGTGCTCGGCAAGATTGTGATTTTGCCGACGAGCTGCTGATTCTGGCGTCCGCCGAACGCCCGCCACCCCGGAACGAGGTCGAGCTGGTCGGGCGGAAGGCCGGTGAAGTCCTGTTGGCGATTGAACGAGAAAACGTCATCGTCGAACTCCAGCACCCGGCTTGCTCCCGTCTCGATCTGTCCCGATACCGAATAACGGAGCCGGTCACTGGTCCCCGGAATGGGACCGGCCAGGAAACCGCGCAACAGATGGGAACCGGCCAACTCGTCAGGCGTCGAACCGAACGCGCCGGCAACAGACGAGGTCTGGTAATCCACGGCGCCGGCGACCTCCGTTCCCCCTTCCCGCGTCGCCTGATTGATCACGCCGGCGAGCCCATTCCCGTACTGCGGCTCCATGTACCCGCGCGAGAAGTCCACCTGGCTCACCGCTAGCGCGTTCAAGCGCACCGCCTCGGTGCCGAACAGCGGATTGTTGATGGGAAATCCGTCGACCAACGTTATGGTAGAGCCACCGCGGCCACCGCGGACGCGGATGGGCGACACGGTGGAGCGCTGTTCTTCCGCAAGCGACTGCAAGTTGGTGTTCTGCGGTGGATCGATGAATCCCTGCTGCAGCGACAGCACTCCCGCGATACTGGTCACCGGAAGCGACTGGATCGCCTCCGCGCTGATCGAGGTGGTACTACCGGTCACCCCGGTCTCGACCAGCGGCGCCGACTGCGCCACGATGCGCGTCGTCGCCAGCTCGGTTGCCGCCGCAGACAGCGAAATCGGCAGATCGCGCGTCACGTCGATTCGGATCGCCAGGTTCGAGACTTCAGTGCTCGTATACCCGATGCGGCGAGCCGAAACCGTGTACGTGCCCGGCGGGATGCTGATGATGAAGTAGCGACCGTTCGCCGACGTTATGGCACCGTAACCGGTGCCTTGCAGCAGTACCTGAACACCCTCGATCGGCGTCCCGGTCTGCGCATCGGTGACGATGCCGGTCAACTTCCCCGATTGCGCTTCGGCTTGCGACGGCCAGGCGAGCGCCGCAAAAGCGAAGATCGCAATGCCCAGTGTGATGGCGCCTTGCCGGCGCGACCAACCCAGGTGTTGCATGAAACCTCCAGCTGTTGGTGGTGCTGTGAAACGACGCGCGCCGCGACCTGGCAGTTGGTGACGCCGGTCGCGAACGCGTTGTGACGAAATCCTAATGTGAGTCCCGTCTAGAGCTGAGGTTAAGGTCTGGTCATCTTTAGGTCAAGCAATTATTGGCCGAGCGTAACATTTCTTGCGGTGAGGGTATTGCCTGGTCCGGAGTACTACGGACGTCCGTACGCTGCGCGCGGAACGAAGGGCGCGGGATGCAGGGCGAGGGGAAGCGGGAAACGGGACGAGCGGCGGGCGACGAGGCAAGCGGGAAGCAGGAAGCGGGACGCTTGACGGGCGACGAGGCAAGCGGGAAGCGGGAAGCGGGAAGCGGGACGCGGGACGCGCGTTATGGATCTGTAAACAACTGATGAGCGCAAGTTCTTCCCTGGATGGCAAACGGGGAGCGCACGACCCGCTATGCGCTCCCCGTTACAATATTCCCGCGTCGCGTTCCAGCGTCGCGCAGCGCCCGCCCCCTCATCCCGCTTCCCTCATCCCGCGCCCCGCATCCCGCGGCTTCACCCCTCTTCTTTCGCCTGCTCCGTCACGACGCGAACCTGATCGTCAACCACCTGCAGAAAGCCGCCGGTGACCGAGAAGCGCCGCTCACCGCCACCGCTCGTGAGCCGGAGCTGGCCACTGCCGAGCAGAGCCATCATTGGAGCGTGACCGGTCAGGATACCAACCTCGCCATCGTGCGCCGGAGCGATGACCGAGCTGGCCTCACCCTCGAAAAGTGTCCGCTCCGGCGAAATCACTGCAACGTGAAGCATTGCCATTACCCGCGCGCCATGCGCTCGGCGTTCGCCACCACGTCCTCGATGCCCCCCGCCATGAAGAATGCCTGCTCCGGCATCTCATCGAAGCCACCGGCGACCAGCTTCTCGAAGCTGGAAATCGTTTCCTCGAGCTTCACGTACTTGCCGGTAATGCCGGTGAACTGCTCGGCAACGGCGAACGGCTGGGACATGAACCGCTGCACCCGCCGCGCTCTCGACACGATCTTCTTGTCGTCCTCTGAGAGCTCGTCCATCCCGAGAATGGCGATGATGTCCTGAAGCTCCTTGTAGCGCTGCAGAATGCGCTGCACGTCGGTAGCCACTTTGTAGTGGCGATCGCCGATGTACTGCGCGTCGAGAATACGGGACGAAGACGCCAACGGGTCGACGGCCGGATAGATCCCAAGCTCGGTGATGGCACGCGAGAGCACGACCGTGGCGTCGAGGTGGGCGAATGCCGTAGCCGGCGCCGGATCGGTGATGTCGTCCGCCGGAACGTAGATCGCCTGAACCGACGTGATCGAGCCGTTTCTAGTCGAGGTGATGCGCTCCTGCAGCTCTCCCATCTCGGTGGCCAGCGTGGGCTGATATCCCACCGCGCTAGGCATGCGGCCTAACAGTGCCGATACTTCGGAGCCAGCCTGGGTGAAACGGAAGATGTTGTCGATGAAGACGAGAACGTCGGCCTTCTCCACATCGCGGAAGTACTCGGCAACCGTTAGGCCGCTGAGACCGACCCGAAGACGAGCGCCCGGCGGCTCGTTCATCTGTCCGTAGATGAGCGCCACCGAGTCGAGAATGTTGGCTTCCTTGAACTCGAGATAGAGGTCGTTGCCCTCACGAGTGCGCTCGCCGACGCCGCAGAATACCGACCGGCCGCCGTGCCCCTTTGCAACGTTGTTGATCAGCTCCTGAATGACGACGGTCTTGCCGACCCCGGCGCCGCCGAACAATCCGATCTTGCCGCCGCGAACGAACGGAGCGATCAGGTCGATGACCTTGATCCCCGTCTCGAAAACCTCGGTCTTGGGCTCGAGGTCCACAAAGTCTGGGCGCGCGCGGTGAATCGGCCACCGGGGCGTCGACGCCGGAATCGCCGGCCCGTTGTCCACCGGTTCTCCGAGCACGTTCAGAATGCGGCCAAGTGCTGCAGCGCCCACAGGGACGGTGATCGGCCCGCCGGTATCGATCACATCGATCCCTCGCTGCACTCCGTCGGTCGTCGACATGGCAACGGCGCGCACCTGGTTCCGCCCGATGTGCTGCTGCACCTCGGCGACCACCTTCCGTGTCGCTCCCTCGTCGTCAAGCACCGTTATCTCGAGAGCGTTGTACAACTCCGGCAGACTGTCGGCGATGAATTCCACATCGAGCACAGGCCCAATGACCTGGACGACCTTGCCGATATTACGAGATGCTCGAGGTGCTATTGTAGTAGCCATGGTTCCGATGATGAGATGCGAGAAGCGAGAAAACAAAAGTGCGAATTGCGAGTTGCGAAATGAAAGAGTTGCGAAGTGCGAATTGCGAAAACAGCACTCCAGTCCAAGCATATGCCCGTCATTACCGCGAAAGCGGGAATCCAGGGGGAATCACACCTATCTCATACAGACCCTCGTCATTCTCCGCCCCCTGAGAATCACGGTTTCGGGATACTGGATTCCCGCTTTCGCGGGAATGACGGCGCTTTGGTCCCGACCCCCGATCTCGACCCTCAACCCTCAACCCCCGACCCCCGACCCCCGACCCCCGACCCCTAGTCCCTAGCCCCTAACCCCTAGCCTTCAAGTGCCGCGGCGCCGCCGACTATCTCGGCGATTTCCTGCGTGATCTGCGCCTGACGAGCACGATTGAACGTCCGGCGAAGGAGCGTCAGCATTTCACCGGCATTGTCCGTTGCGTTCTTCATCGCGGTACGGCGCGCGCCCTGCTCGCCGGCAACTGTTTCGACTAGCGCGCGGTAGACGGAATTCCTGACGTACAGCGGGAGCAGTTCGGACAGAATCGCCTCCGCGTTCGGCGACAGGATGTAGTCGCGCTGCCCGCTCTTTGTTTGCGCCGGTGGCTCGACAGGCAGAATCCGCACCGATGTCGGTGGCGTCGAGATGGCTGTGTTGAACTTGGCGTATACCACATATACGGCGTCCAGCCGGCCGTTACTGAACCCCTCCATCACGTCATCGATCAGGGACTTCGCGTCCCCCGCAGTCGGCCGGTCGCTGATGTCGGTACGCGTGGTTGCCATATCGCGTCCCACATAGCGGAAGAATCCAATGCCCTTGCGCCCGACGACGTGCAACTCGACGTCGACTCCATCGCCTTCGAGACGCCTGACGAGGTTGCGAGCTTCCTTGATCAGGTTGGCGTTGAACGCGCCCGCCAATCCACGATTGGACGTGAGCAGCAGCACCGACGCCGTACGCACGCGCTCCGGCTGCCGCAGAAGCGGAAAACGCTCGGCAAGCAACGGGGAATAGAGATCGCCGATCACGCTGGTGAGCGCCTGCGCGTAAGGCCGCGCCGCCACGACGCGGTCGGTCGCTCGCTTGAGCTTCGACGTCGCCACCATTTCCATGGTGCGCGTGATCTTTCGCGTGTTCTCGACGGACTTGATCCGGCCCAGAATCTCGCGTCCCTTCGCCATGAGCTATCGTTTGCGAGAGTTAGCGGCTCAGCCGGCCGAAACGGCAGGCGCCTTGTCGTGCGAAGCTCCAAACAGCTCCTTGAACTGCCCGATTGCGCGCTTCAGATCCTCTTCAGTCTCCTTCGACAACACCTTGTCGGTGCGGATCCGCTCGCCAACCTGCGGGAACTTCGCTTGCATGAAGTCGTGGAACTCGCGCTCCCACTGGCGAATCGACGGCACCGGCACGTCGTCGAGATGGCCGTTCGTCACGGCGTAAATGATCATCACCTGCTGCTCGACAGGCACCGGAGAATATTGCGGCTGCTTGAGTACCTCGACCGTGCGCGCGCCGCGCTCCAGCTGGCGCTTGGTAGCGGCATCGAGGTCCGACGCAAAAGCGGCGAAAGCCTCGAGCTCGCGGTACTGAGCCAGGTCCAGACGCAGGCGGCCGGCCACGGAGCGCATCGCCTTGATCTGCGCCGAGCCACCTACGCGCGATACTGAAATGCCGACGTTGATCGACGGGCGAACACCGGCGTAGAACAGATCGGCCTCGAGAAAGATTTGGCCGTCGGTGATGGAAATGACGTTCGTCGGGATGTACGCCGAGACGTCGCCGGCCTGCGTCTCGATCATCGGCAGCGCAGTGAGTGAGCCGCCAGCCGCGAAGATCGTCTTGTTGTCCACCACCGCCGCATCCTCGCGCAGCTTGGCCGCGCGCTCGAGCAACCGGGAGTGGAGATAGAACACGTCGCCAGGGTACGCCTCACGACCCGGTGGGCGCCGGAGCACCAGCGACAGCTGTCGATAGGCGGCAGCCTGCTTGGACAGGTCGTCGTAGACGCACAGCGTCGCCTTCCCTTCCTGGTACATGAAGTACTCGGCCATCGCGCAGCCGCTGTACGGCGCGATGTACTGCATTGGTGCCGGATCGGAAGCGGAAGCAACGACGACGATGGAGTACTCCATCGCGCCGGCCGACTTGAGCCGCTCCACTACGCTGGCGACCGTGGACGCTTTCTGGCCGATGGCGACATAGACGCAGATAACGCCCTGGCCCTTCTGATTGATGATCGTGTCGACGGCGATCGCCGTCTTGCCGATTCCGCGGTCTCCGATGATCAACTCCCGCTGGCCGCGGCCAATCGGGATCATGGAGTCGATGGCCTTGATGCCGGTCTGAAGGGGCTCGCGCACCGGCTGGCGCACGATGATGCCCGGCGCCTGAGATTCGACCTTGCGGGACAGTTTGGTGTTGATCGGCCCTAATCCATCGATCGGATTGCCAAGGGCGTCGACGACGCGGCCGACGAGCGCCGGCCCAACCGGCACCTCGAGCACGCGTCCAGTGCGGCGCACCTCGTCGTTCTCTTTCAACTTCAGATAGTTGCCGAGGATGACGGCGCCGATGTTGTCCTCCTCGAGGTTCAGCGCGAGTCCGACGATCTTGTCACCGGTTTCGGAGGCCGTAATCTCGAGCATCTCGCCGGCGACCGCCTTGGTCAGGCCGTAGATGCGAGCGATTCCGTCCTTCACCTCGAGAATGGAACCAACTTCCTCGACGTTGATCGAGCCCAACTCTGCGGCCTCGATCTCACGCAGGAGAATGTCCTTGATCTCGGCGGGGCGGAGGGTGGTTTCGGATGCCATAGAGCGACGCTCGGGAGGGGCGAAAGGGTGGAGGGATCAGCTTGTGAAATTTATCACAAGCCGCCCGGGATTCAAGTGCCTCGACTGGTCGCTGCCGCAACGCCGCTCGTCCTGGCCCAAAGCCTTATCAAATCGTCCCCGCGCAGACGGGGCAACGAGCTCGCTCCCCGTTCCAGCACACGGCGCGCCATGCGAGAGAGCTGACTAGGCGAGGTGAAGCCGAGCAGTCGCGCGACATCGGCGAGATCATACCCTGGGCACTTGGCGAGCTGTGCCGCGGAAAGCAGCCGCACGAGGTCGATCGCCTCCTTGAGCGTCGGCGCGCCATGGGCGGCAAAGGTGCGACTTAGGTGCTCGCGCGAGACTCGGCACCGTTTCGCCACATCATTAGTGGATAACGTTCGGCCGGCGCCGGCCACAATCGCCCGCCAAGCCGAGAGCTGCAACCCCGCCGTCAATCCCAATGCGGCGGGCGGATCGCGCAGAGAGGCGGCAAACCGGCTGGAAAACGCGAGCAGAGCCGCCAAAGGCGCGATGACGGTCTCATCGACTCCTTCGGCAAGCACGTCGGCGAAACCAAATTCCGCGGCCCGTGCAACAGTGGAGGCATCGCCCACACCGAACTGTCCGCAGCCGAGAAACGGGATGAGCGGCATCTCTCGGGCGAGTGGC
>JBGTNB010000628.1:0-10243 GCA_041743285.1 Gemmatimonadaceae bacterium | reverse complement strand
GCGCGCGACAGCACAACCTCAAGAATCTCCACCTCGAGATTCCGCGACGGGCGTTCACGGTCATTACCGGCCCCTCGGGCTCGGGCAAGTCATCCCTGGCGTTCGATACGATCTACGCCGAGGGACAGCGTCGCTATGTGGAATCGCTGTCGGCCTATGCGCGGCAATTCCTGGAGCGGATGGAAAAGCCTGACGTCGACCACATTGAAGGGATCTCCCCCGCTGTAGCGATCGAGCAGCGCAACCCGGTCAAGACGTCGCGCTCCACTGTCGGAACGGCTACCGAGATCTACGATTACCTCCGTCTTCTGTGGGCACGAGTCGGATTGACGCTCTGCGCCACCTGCGGCCGCGAGATTCGTCCCGATACGGTGCAGTCGGCGACCGATGCCGTCCTAACGCTGCCTCCGGGTACCCGATTCTCCATTGCATTCCCGCTGGCGCGCAGCAGCGCCGTAGGGCAGCCCACGCTGCTGGAGAATCTGCGAGCGCAGGGATTCGTGCGCGTGCTTCTCGACGGTGCCACCCGCCACCTCGATGAGCTCTCGCCCGATGGCAACGAGCTCGTCGCCGCCCGCGAGCTGCTGGTGATCGCCGACCGGCTGGCCATAACGAGTGACGCCCGCTCCCGAATCGCCGAGGCGATTGGCGCGGCGTTGCTCGAAGGTGACGGCGAATGCGTGGTGTTGCTGGCGGAGCCCGTCACTCAGGTCGCCGGCCAAGCACCGCTCGAGCGGCTTCGCTTCACCGAACGGTTCGAGTGTGCCTACGATGGATACCGCGCGCCGGCTCCCACACCGCAGCTGTTTTCGTTCAACAACCCATTCGGTGCCTGCGCCGTCTGCAACGGCTTTGGCGCGGTGCTGGAGTACGACGAAGTTCTGATAGTTCCCGATCCACAGCGCTCGCTTCGCGACGGTGCGCTGGATCCGTGGACCAAGCCGCGGTACGAGAGCAAGCGACGGGCGCTTGCCGAATTCGCTCGCAGGAACAGGATATCGATGACGCGCCCGTGGCGCGAGCTCGAAGCCGGTCAGCGTGAGGCGCTTCTCCACTCCAAGGGGCGTGGATACAAGGGAATGATCCCCTTTCTACGCGACCTGGAGGAGAAGCGATATAAGCAGTATATCCGCGTGTTCCTGCGGCAATACCAGACGGCGATGCAATGCACTGCCTGCGGCGGCGCCAAATTGCGGCCGGAATCGCTAGGCGTCAGAATCGCCGGGATGTCGATCGCCGAGGTGGCTGCCCTGCCGGTGGCCGAACTGGCCGCCTGGCTCGTTACCCTTCCCCTCACCGACCATGAGCGACAGATCGCGGCGAGCATCCTGCGCGAGGCACAGAGCCGGGTCGACTTTCTCGTCGACGTTGGGCTCGGCTACCTAACGATGCAGCGCGCCATGCGCACGCTTTCGGGCGGTGAGGCACAGCGCATAGCGCTCGCCAACTCCCTCGGCGCGCAGTTGGTCGACGCTCTGTATGTGCTCGACGAGCCGTCGATCGGGCTTCACGCGCGCGATCTCGACCGGCTGCTGCGGCTGCTCCGGCGGTTGCGCGACGGTGGCAACACCGTACTGGTGGTGGAGCACGACCTTGAAGCGATCATGGCCGCCGATCACATGATCGAGCTGGGACCCGGCAGCGGCGAACATGGCGGCCATGTGGTTTGGAGCGGACCGATATCGCGGGTGGCCGAGAGTCCGCTGACCGGCAAATACATTTCCGGCGAGCGGAGCATCGCACTGCCTGACGAGCGCCGGAGGCTGGGGCCCAGGTGGCTCACCCTGACCGGCGCGCGCGAGCACAACCTTCGTGGTGTGGACGTTAGGGTACCGCTCGGTGCCCTGACGGCGGTGACCGGAGTCTCGGGATCGGGCAAGAGCACGCTCGTTCACGACGTCTTGTACAGGGCCCTCGAGACCCATCTGAGGGGTGAACATTCAGCCAAGCGCCACCTGGGGGAGAGGGTGGGAGGCTACCATACGCTCTCCGGCTGGGAACCGCTCAATGACGTCGTGCTCATCGATCAGGAGCCGATCGGACGCTCCCCTCGCTCCAATCCAATAACCTACATCAAGGCCTACGACGAGATCCGCCGCATCTTCGCCGAGACGCCGGTAGCGAGAAAGCGCCGCTACACGCCGGGCACTTTCAGCTTCAACGTCGCCGGGGGGCGGTGCGACGGGTGCGAGGGCGCTGGCCAGCTCGAGATTGAGATGATCTTCATGGCCGACGTCTTCGTTCCCTGCGACGATTGCGGCGGCAAGCGGTTCAAGCGCGAGGTACTCGATGTACGGGTCAACGGACGCAACATCCACGAAGTGCTGCAGCTTACGGTCGACGAAGCACTGCGCTTCTTCCCGCGCGAGGAGAAGCTGGGCCAGGCGCTATGGCAACTGCAGCAGGTTGGCCTCGGCTACCTGCGGTTAGGCCAGCCGGCGCCGACGTTGTCGGGCGGCGAGGCACAGCGGATCAAGATCGCGCGGGAGCTGGTGATGGGCGCCAAGACGCGTGGCCGCAAGCTGTACATAATGGACGAGCCGACGACGGGCCTTCATCTGGAAGACATTCGGAAGCTGGTGCGCGTGCTCGACCGCCTGGTGGACCATGGTCACACGGTGATGCTCATCGAGCACAATCTCGATGTCATCAAGCTGGCGGATTGGGTGATCGACATGGGTCCGGAGGCCGGCGACGGCGGGGGCGCGGTGGTAGCTATGGGGCGTCCGGAAGAGGTGGCCGGCGTCGAGGGCTCGCATACGGGACGGTGGTTGGGGAAGGTCCTTGGTCGGGAAGCGGGAAACGGGAAACGGGAAACGGTGAAAGCGACTTCGGACTCGCGGCGTGCTTCCGCAAGCTCCGCGGAGTTGCGGTCGGGATGAGGGGGAAAGGCACAATCCCGATTTCCATTCCCGATCTCCAAATCTCACTCCCGATTCCGAATTCCCAATTCCCTTCCGATTCCCGATTCCCGATTCCCGATTCCGTTCCCGATTCCCGACAGATGCTACCTGCCTAGCCACAGAGCCAAGCCTGCGCTGTCTTGCACCGCATTGCGTGGATCTGGTGTCTCATCCAGCGACCGTCTCAACCACCTTGCAATCGGCTAGCGCGGTGCGCTCGTGGGCTCCGTGTCGCTTCGGCCGGTTCCATCGAGCGCAGATCGTGCCCGGGTGGTGGAACTGGTAGACACGGCAGCCTCGCAAGTTGCTGATCGTAAGATCGTGCGGGTTCGGATCCCGTCCCGGGCATGCTAGCCTCTGCGGGCTTTTGGGCCGTGGCGCCGTAAAAGGCGTTGTGCGTTGGGGTGGCATGGCTGTACATTGGTCGACACTTGCGAGGTTGCCGTGGCGGACTCCGCCACCAAAAAGAAGAGGGTCCCGGGTTATCCGCGGGCCCTCTTCTTTGTCGGGAATCGGAAATCGGGAATCAACTGCAAGCAATCGTCGCCGCGATTCGCGGTGGCCACCGCCGATTCCCGATTCCCTATTCCCGATTCCCGAGCGGTTCGTTGACCCTCTTTCACTGTCGCGCTAGCTTTCGTTGTTCCTTCCCGAGTAGCTCAGTTGGTAGAGCAGGTGACTGTTAATCACCGGGTCGGGGGTTCGAGTCCCTCCTCGGGAGTTTCGCGCGCTAACTACGGGTCAGGCCCAGCGGCCTGGCCCGTTCTCGCGTCCCCGCCTCGCCAGCTCTGGCGTTGATGCCCCCGCCCTTTAGAGAGCGTGTCGCTCTTCTGGAAGGACGACACGCAGCGCTTCATGGCCGATTCGGTATCTCAGCGGAGCCTCCAAAAGCACTAACTCTCCGTCCAGCGCCACTCGCCCCAATGGGCGGCGAAGCTCGATCGTGCACCACTCCGCAAGAATCCCATCGGCGAGCGGAAGATCAGCTCCGATGACATGGGCTCCGCGGCCGCGAAATGCGTAACGTCGCGCCAACGAGCGGAGTGTAGTTCCTGGCCGGGGCACAAGAATATGCAGCAGTTTACCGCTGTCTTTACCTGACCTCCGAGCCCCCGGCGAGCGAATGCCGATCGTTCGCTGCCCGACGCTTATGAAGACCAGTGTTGTATCGTAGGCACGTTCCTGCTCATCCGCGTGAAGAGTTACTCGAAAGCGCCTGACGCGCATTATGACATTCAGTGCCGCGACAAGGCTCGCCAGGCGATAGCCGACGTACCGCTCGAGGCGCTCGCGCACACGAACGAACGACACGTAGACACCAACCGAACTCGTGTTGAGGAACAGGTGATCGTTTAGCCAGCCGACATCGACCAGCCGCGCAATTCCCGATCTCGCCAGTTCCAGAGCCTGGATCGGATCGTCCGGTACACCATGATCCCGGGCGAAGTGGTTGAGTGTTCCTGCGGGTAGTATGGCGAGTTCGGTCGCGGTATTTACGAGCACCGCCGCCGCCGCCGATAGCGTTCCATCTCCACCGGCAACCAGCACTCGAGGAGTGCCGCGCGCCACCTCCGCACGCAGGGCATCTGCCAGTCGTTCGGGAGCGACCCGCTGCACCGCGAAACCCTCTGCTTCACGTAACGCCGCAATCGCCTGCTTGGCGGTGCCTCCTCGCGCGTTGAGGTATGCGGCGATGGTCATAGGGGGTGAAACTCTGATTGGTCGCACTCTGCAGTGTGACAGAGCGGCTCGGCTACATCGTGCCGGCGGACCGTTTATTGGCGAAGACGATGCCCGAGTCGCGTGCGAAGTTTGCTCGCCCGGCGCGTAGATTAAACCGTGGACAGCCGGACGGCGCTAGCGCGACGGCGGTTCGGGGGTCAGACTCCCTCCCGGATCATTCCTTCGTGCCGTCGATCCCGTTGCGCAGCTTCACTCATCCAGCAAAGAGCCCAGTGCCTAAAACAGCCCTCACGGTCCTCGTCCTGGCCCTCACAGTCGCCGCCTGCTCGCAGGGAGAAAACGACACCTTCGCAGACTCCGCCGGTTCGGCGGAGGCCGTCATCGCTGCGGCGCAAGCCATCGACAGCACCCAACTGCTCTCGCGGATCAACGATCTCGCCGCCGACTCAATGGAAGGGCGCGCTCCCGGAACCCCCGGCGAGGAAAAAACTGTTGCCTATCTAACGTCGGCTTTCCAGGCCCTTGGCCTCGAGCCCGGCAACCCGGACGGCACCTACATTCAGACCGTCAATCTGATCGGCTACGAATCCAGGCCGAGCGTCGCGTTCACCGCCGGCGGCCGAACGATACCCGCTCGCTTCCCCTCCGAGTACGTGGCCAGTTCGAGGCACGACCGTGCCAAAACGACGGTCGACAATTCGGAGATAGTGTTCGTGGGCTACGGCGTAGTGGCGCCCGAATACGATTGGGATGACTACAAGGGCCTCGATGTCACCGGCAAGACGCTCATCATGCTGGTGAACGATCCGGCGGTGCAGGCGTCAGGCGATACAAGCCAGCTCGACTCGGCGATGTTCAATGGAAACGCCATGACTTACTACGGCCGGTGGACCTACAAGTACGAGATTGCAAGCGAGAAAGGCGCCGCCGCGGCGATGATCGTGCACGAGACCGGTCCCGCCGGCTATCCATACGCGGTTGTCGAGGGAAGCTTTTCGCGCGAGCAGATAGACGTGCCGTCTCCGAACGCCGGCGACCGTGTGGCGGTGGAAGGCTGGCTCTCGCTCGAAAAGGCGAAGGAACTGATCAGCGCCGCCGGCTACGACTTCGATTCCCTCAAGACAGCCGCTACTCGCAAAGACTTCCGTCCGGTCACGCTCAACGCGCGCGCCAGCTTCGACATCGACATCCGCGTGCGCCGAATAGAGTCCAAGAACGTCGTCGCCAAACTGACGGGAAGCGAGCTGCCTGACGAATACGTCGTGTATACCGCGCACTGGGACCACCTCGGCCGCGACACGACCGTCCAGGGAGATCAGATCTTCAACGGCGCACTGGACAACGCCAGCGGCACCGCCGCGATGATCGAGATTGCCGAGGCTTTCACCAGGCTCGATACTGCACCGCGCCGGTCGATTCTCTTCCTGGCGGTAACCGCCGAGGAAAAGGGACTGCTAGGCGCCAAGTACTACGCATCTAACCCACTTTACCCCCTCGACCGTACCGTCGCGAACATCAACCTGGATGGCATCAACCAGTGGGGAAGCACGACTGACCTCACAGTCGTAGGGCTCGGCAACTCTTCCCTCGATGACGTGCTGACGCGTGTGCTGACGGCCGAAAACCGTACCGTGCGCGCCGACGCCGAGCCGGAGAAGGGATTCTACTACCGCTCCGACCATTTCGAGTTCGCCAAGCAGGGGGTGCCGGCGCTGTACGTGGACGCCGGAACCGAGTTCGTGGGGAAGGATCCCGGCTACGGCATGCAGAAGCGGGACGAGTACACCAGCACGGACTACCATGCGCTGTCGGACCATGTGAAGCCGGACTGGGATCTGAGCGGTGCGATAGATGATGCCCGTGTGCTCTTCCGCGTCGGTTACGTCGTCGCGCAGACTCCGGCGATCCCGGAATGGAAGGAGGGAACCGAGTTCAAGGCGCGGCGCGATTCGATGATGGCGGGTCGTTAGGACGGAAAGGGGAAAGGGGAAAGGGGAAAGGGGAAACGGGTAATGGAGCTGCCCAGGATCCTCGACCCGGCCAGACACGAGCAGCGAGTCATCCCGAAGCTGCATACTCGCTTTCGCTCAGCCATTCTGGGCGAAGCGCGTACCCTCGCCGTGCTCCTTCCGCCTGAATATGAGCGCGAGCCTCTCCGGCGATACCCCGTCCTGTACTTGCAGGACGGCCAGAACCTGTTTCCGGCCACCTCTCAGCTCGGCAAAAGCTGGCAGCTCGATGAAATCGTACCCGCACTTATCGCCTCCGGCGCAGTGGAACCGCTGATCATCGCCGGCATCTTCCACGCGGGCGAGCGCCGAATAGACGAGCTGACCCCAACGGCAGACCGAAAGCAGAAGCGAGGGGGCGGGGCCGAGAAGTACGAACGGATGCTCCTCGAGGAGGTCATGCCATTCATCAGCGGCCGCTACCGGACCCGCATTGGGCCCGGCAATACCGGAATCGGCGGCTCCTCGCTAGGCGGACTCCTCTCACTTTGGACTGCGCTTCGCCACCCCGACGTTTTCGGACGCGTTGCGGCCTTGTCCCCGTCCGCATGGTGGGACCGGCGGCGACTGTTGCGCGACGTCCGCGCTATCGACCCACTACCTGACATCCGGGTGTGGCTCTCGGTAGGCACGAGCGAGGGAAGGAGCGGCGCGCCGGTCGTACGTGCGTTGCGTGATGCAATGATCGAAAGCGGCTGGGTGCTCGGCCGCGACCTTCGCTATCACGAGGAGCGCGGTGGCGGCCACGATGAGCATGCCTGGGCGGCGGTGCTCGAAACTTGCCTCTTGTTTCTCTTTCCAGTGCGCGCCGACGAGCCCGCCGACCTTGGAGGGTTGGAACGGCTTTGAGGGAAAGGGTTAGGGGTTAGGGGTTAGGGGCTAGGGGCTAGGGAATCATGAATCCATTCCCCAGGCCTTCACGCGCTGCGCGCATTTCCCTGGGGAAATTCCCGATCATCCCGGCGCATCCTCGCTGCCAAAGCCGCACACCAAGCGCTGGATCATTCACCGTCCACACATGCACCGGGCATCCGATACGCCGCGCTCGTTGGACGAATCCGCGGGTCGGCACAGTGATGCCCCGCCACCGCACCGGGACGAACAGCGCCCGATAGGCGACGGATCGCGGCGCGCGTGGCGCAAATCTGAGGCTTGCCACTTCTCCGCGCCCCGCACCTGTCATCCATCCCGCGTCGCGAAAGGCTGAGACGGCTGCGGGATCGAACGCGGAGACGACCGCCCGGGCTTTTCCGCCGTGTCCGCCGAGTACGCCTAGCGCCTCCCTTTGCGCGAGCGCCGTCTTGATCTCCAGGACGAGTGGCAAATCGGGGTACGCTCCGAGAACCTCGTCCAGAGTGGGCACATGGATGCCCAGGCCGCGAAACGGATAGGTGCGCCCGTCATCGGTCGTGAATCGCGCCCCGGCATCCGCCTGGCGAATGTCGGCGTACCGCATCTGAGCCACGGCGCCGGTGCGGTCGGTCGTCCTGTCCAGTGTTGCATCGTGGATCACGACTGCGATGCCGTCGGCCGAGAGGTGTACGTCGAGCTCCAGCGCGTCCACACCTGACGAGACGGCGAGCTCGAACGAGGGCAGGGTGTTTTCGGGCGCGTGCCCCGATGCGCCCCGGTGACCTATCACCGGATGCGCATCGGGGTCGAGCAGCGGAGCGAGCAGGCCGCTCCGCATCATTCAGTACGCTTCAGGGCTACCGCGCGCCGAAGGTGTACTGAGCCTGGAGAAATACCAGGCGGCCGATAGCCGGCGCGCCAATGAACTGCTGCTTCTGGTCGTTGAACGCGTTCTGCACGTCCAGCGTGAGCAGCGTATTCGGGGCAAAGGGCACACGGTACGACACGTTGAAGTCGAACAGCGTATGGGCCTCGACGTCTCCGATGTACACGCCGGAATTCATCGGGAACCCGGCGGCGAACCGCCCGCGTCCCTGCACCGTCAACTCGTCGGTGCGGAATCGGAGCCCCGCCGTGCCGCGAGTCTTTGGCGCGTTAAGCGCAATGTCGGAGAGCCCGCCCACTTCATCACGCGGAAAGAAGTCGTCGCTCGCCCACGACAACGTGCCCATCAACGTCCAGCGGTCGGTGAGCAACGCATCGATGGCAACGTCGGCGCCGTACAGGTCGAGCTCACCGAAATTGCGGTAAGTCAGATACAGGTCGGGAGAATTCGTAAGGTTGCTGGTGGGCGTCACAGTACCTAGCGGCACGCCCTTCACGCCGTTGGCGATGGCCTGCGCCTGCCCCTGGGCCACCGGTCCCGGCGCGCCCCCCGCCTGGAAGACGGCTGCCAGGTAGTTCGCCAGCGATGCCGAGTCGACGAATACGTTAGGTGTCTCGACGATCAGCGGGCCAATGAAGTCCGTCCGCTTCTCGAAAAACACGTTGGCGGCGAGGAGGATCTTCTGGCCCAGCAGCCCGCGATATCCGCCTTCGATCACATCGTTCGTTGTCGGCTTCAAGGTCTCGATGTCCGTTACGTCACCGGCGGTTACGGGCCGGAACGCCCCGGTCGAGGTGTTGAGCACTCGAAGATGTGTCGCGACCATCGTCGCGTCGGGTGCGGGAACCCCGGTCAGGTCAACGCCCTGCGCCTGCATGAACGCCACGAACGGCGACCAGAGGCCGGTGATGTCCACGCCGCGAGTCGCGCTCGGGTCGGCCGTGAAGTACGACCGCATGCACAGCCCGCCAGCGCAGCTGCGGTCGAATTGGAATCCGCCGGCTGGCACCCCGGCCGTGCGAATCTGAATCGGAAGCGCGGGATTGAGCCGCTGCACCTGCAGGTCCAGAAACAGGTTGTTGGTGCTCGGCGTGCTGAACGCGCGGTTGTAGCTCAGCCGCAGGCTGTGGTTGTCGGTAGCCTTGAACACAACCGCCGCCCGCGGCGACCACACCGGATCCTCCAGCTCACTGTGATCATCGGCACGGATCGCCGCGAACAGGTCCAGCCGATCGGTCAACGCCGTCTTGCTGTGCAGATAGGCACCGATCTCTGTGATCTCGTCAATGTCCTCGTTGCGTCCGTTAATCGTTCCCTCGGTACGCGGGTCAGTCTTCTGGGCGTCGATGCCGTAGATCAGGTCGACGCGCTCGCCGAAATACGTGCCGTGCTGGAGCTGGCCAACGAGCATCTGCGACTTGTCCACGATCGGCTGGCCGGTCCGAAGAAGAAACGTTTCGCCGGCGTCGGACATGTTGACGAAGACCTGCGCGAACAGCCGGTTCCACCTGGCACGTGTCTGCACATACGTATAGCGCCAGTCGTTCACCTGCGCAGCGCCGATCCCGGTCAACTCGATCGCGCTTCCTGCGTGGGAAGCGCCGGCGCCGACGATGATGTCCGTCGCCTCGTTAGGACGGAAGTCAGTACGCCCCTCCAGCGTCCACCGCTCGACGTCAAAATCCCGAGGGATCTGGCATGTTCCGGTGCCGGTCGGACAGGGCCTCCTCACCTCGGCGGAATCGACGAACTGCCAATCCTGTCCCCGCGTGATCTGCCCCGACAGCTTGTATCCAAACCGGTCGCCGACCGTTCCGGCATGCCGCAACGCTCCGCGCGTAACGGTCTTGTCGCCGAAGTCCTCGGTGACTCCCGGATCGAGATCGAGAGACTCCGAACGGGTACCGGCG
>JBGTNB010000627.1:0-1527 GCA_041743285.1 Gemmatimonadaceae bacterium | reverse complement strand
GTCGCTCGCCAGGAACCACCTCGCAAGCCGTGCGTGCAAAGCGGCACGGGATTCCTGCCACAGGTTCGGGATATTTACGAGGTCGGCGAGCACGAAATAGCCGTCGTACCGCAGCAGCGGATTTCCGTTAAAGAACACCGTGCCCAAGCTGCACACGATGAGCATGTTGAGGGCAATCGTGTGGAGCATTCCCGGTTGGCTGTACACCCACACCAGGGCGGCCAGCGCCGCCAGCTGCAGCTCCACGAGGATGCCGGCGGCGGACACTACAATTCTCTGCCAACGGCTCTGCAGCATCCACGAATCGGTGACGTTGCAGTACAAGCAAGGCGCGAACAAGAGCAGCAAAACGCCCATTTCGTGGCACTCGCCGCCGTAGTGCTTGCAGGTCAGCGCGTGAGCGAGCTCGTGAATGATCTTCGCCGCGACAAAGGCGCTTCCCATCCACACCAAGTTCGTGGGGCTGGCGATTTCATGGAGCGCCGGCAACTGGTGGCGGAGCTCGGTCGCATTGGCAACTGTCACCAAGAGTGCAGCAACCATCGACAACAGGCTGCATGCCAGGAACCAAGGCGAAAACAGCCAGCTCAGCTTAGGGTGCGCCCAGGAGAGGAACCGATCCGGGTCCACGCCGGCAAAGCGAATCGCGAGCCAGTTCGTCCACTTCTGCCAGCGCTCGCGCCGCTCGCGCCGGTTGCTGGTCTCTAGCAGCAGCTGGCCCTGATCGATCCCGTCGGCAAGCACCAGGCCGTTTTCGAGTAAGCTGGCCACGTAGCCCTGCAGCCGGAGTAGCGGGATCCGCTGGGGCGGGAACGCATCCTCGTATTCACGGCGGATGTCTTCAGCACTGCGGACGCCGTCCAGCCAGCGGAGGATCGCGAACTCTTGCGGCGTGAAGATGTAGTACCGCAGCGATACAGGATCCTTGACGGTCCAAGCACACCGCGTGTCGCACTGTTGCTGGCGGACAACCAGGTCCGGCCGCATCCTGAGCCGCATAGGCGTGCCGAGATTGGGCGAACCGTTGGCTCTAGTTCTCATACTTCAAATGCGCCGGATGTCACATCGTGGGTGACGGGCGCAACCAATACAAATTGACCATGAGAGAACCGAGACAACAGAGGAATGACAATAGGAGTTCTTCTCTGCTTCCTCTGTTATTTCCTGTTCAATGATTTATTCATACAGCAGAAGTCAGCCGTTAGTGTTTCGCCGTGCGTTGGCCGCAGAAGTCGTTTCGGTAGAAACCTCACTGGCGGCCGGGACCAGAGTCATCTTGGTTCGCAGGCCGGGCTTCAAAACCCCATCTTTGTTATCGACTTCGGCCCAAATCCGAACTTGCCCGTTCACAGGGTTGATTTCTGGGCTGACGAAGACGATCTTTCCTGGAAACACTGCTTTGCCGCGACCGGGCAGATCGAGTGCCAAGGAAACTTGCGCGTTGCGCAGATCGGACGCGATATCGCGAATTTGCACGAGGCCTTCCACGCGAAGCCGATCCAGCCGCACGATTCTCAGGACTTTTTC
>JBGTNB010000626.1:0-3401 GCA_041743285.1 Gemmatimonadaceae bacterium | reverse complement strand
GGAAATGGGAAACGAGAAATGGGCACATGGGGAGAGGGCGGCAAACCGCCAAGGCCTACCGTTTCCCCTTTCCCGTTTCCCCTTTCCCGCTTTTCCCGACCCCCCGCCCTCCGACCCGTGATCCCCGTCACGTCCTGATCGCTCGCTCGTCCTAGTTTAAGTGTCGCGCGCTCCTGTGCTTCGGCGAGCGCGATCGCGCCCTGGGCGCTGCGGGCCTACCCAAGCACCCCCGATGCTATCTCCGTACCGGTTCGTTCCGAGACTTACCGGCACCACCGCGGCGCACGGTCTATGCGTTTTGACTGTGCTTGTATTCCTTGGCGGCATAGCCAGTGGATCGCGAGTCGGCGCGCTGGGCGGGATGCTCATGACGGCCCAGATCCTGGCAGCGCTGCTGGTTTACTCGCGAGCGGCCCGTGCAGCTCACGGCACGGTGCGCGTGCTCTTCGCCGGGCTCACCGCCTCGGCCATCTTCGCCCTGATCGGCCACTTCTCCTTGACGGTGAGCGGCGCGATGGACCGGCCGATCTCCCACGATGTGGCCGCCTCGCTCGGACTCGCTGCGCAGGTGTGCATCTTCGTCGGCTTCGCGGTCGCATTGGGACGCCAGCGCGCGCGGATACGATTCGAAGTGCTGGTAGACGCCATGCTTCTGGTGGTCGCTGCGGCGATCGTGATCGTGCAGCTCGAGGGGATTTTTCGCGGCCGCCTGGCGACCACTGGGGGTGCGTCGATGGCCTGGAGCGTTCTAGCCGAAGCGAACCTGATACTGCTCGCACTTCTGCTTGCCTGGCGAGGGGATGTTCTGGGCCGCCGGGTAGCGGTCTCGTTCGCCGCAGGTACGGTGGCCCTGGCGATCGGGAACTTCCTGTTCACCCGGCTGGTGGCGGATTCCACCCCCGTATTGAACGGCGCCGTAGCCATTCTCTGGAGCATCGCGACGTTCGCCTTCGTCTCGGCGGCCAGATACGTGCCTCGCCAGGATGGAATACGCACCCATGAGGTACCTGTCTATGCCGCCGACGCCGGGCACATTCGCATGCTGGCGATCGTCGCAGCGATCCTCATCGCATCGGGCTCCATCGTCAGGTTAGGCATTCGCGGAGAGGCGCAGCCGGAACTGGCGCTCGTGGTTGGAGTCTTTGGTGTGCTGCTCGCACTGCGGACCGGTTATGCGCTTTGGACGCAGCAGCAGACCACGGTGGCGCTGGAGCGCGCGGTCACGGCGGAGCGCGAGCTTTCGGCGACCCTCGAGCATCGAGTTGCCGAGCGCACCTCGGAGCTGGGCGGTGCGCAACGCGTGCTGCAGCGAATGTGGTCGCTCGGTCAACAGATCGCCGTGGAGCTCAATCCCACCCGTTCTCTGGAGCGGTTCGTCGAGGCGGCGGTGGATGTAGTGCAAGCCGATGGCGGCGCTGTGGGGCTCTATCGCGATGGCGAGGTCGAAATTCCTGTGGCGTCGGGTCTGCTCTCCGGTCTTCGCGGAAAAACCATCCCGATGCCAGCGGCAAGCACACCGGAGCCGCTGCGGGCGCTCACTACATGGTGGACACCCGATGTGCGGTTGGGCGCTCTGCGAGAACATGGTGCGCAGCTCGAAAGTCTGACTGGCAACCCGGTTGCCGGTGTTGTCATTGTTCCGATCAAGCGCGGAGGTGAGCGCATAGGCGCGGTGATGGCCGTGTCGCGGCTTCCGCGGCGATTCAGCGAACACGACATTGCCCGGCTCGAGACGATGACCGATCTGCTGTCGGTCGCGCTCAGCAATGCCGAGCTGGTGGAGACGCTGAGGCAGACCGAATGGCGGTTCCGAACCCTTTTCCGTGCCGCGCCTGACGCGGTGTTGACGATCTTCGAGTCGGGACGGATTCGTGAGGCCAACGATGCGGTCAAGGATGTGTTCGGCGTGTATGCCATGCAGGTGATAGGCAGCTCGCTCGAGCAATACGCCGTGCATGACGACAAAGCGAAAATCAGCCGGGAGTTGGCGCGCGCCTTCAATGGCGACCCGGTAAGGTTCGAGGCGCGCTTTGAGCGCGAGGGTGCGGTTCACACGGTGTCGCTGGCGGCGCGGCTGCTGCCAGAAGCCGATCCGAAGACCGTTCTGTGCGTCGGGCGCGATGTGACGGTCGAGCGCGAGATGCGCACCAAGCTCGCCGAGACCGAGCGGCTGGCGGCTGTGGGCGAGCTGGTGGCCGGGGTGGCGCACGAGGTCAACAATCCTCTCAGCACCATCAGCGCGTTTGCCCAGCTCATGATGCAAGGCGATGACATTACCGCCGAACAGCGCGACTCGCTGGCGGTCATTCAGGATGAGACGGTGCGGGCCAGCCAGGTAGTGAAGGACCTGCTCACGTTCGCGCGGCGTAGCGAGGCGCGACGCCAGTCACTCGACCTCAACGAGATCGTCGAGCGGTCGCTGCGCATGCGCACGTACGAGCTGTCCAACAGGCGGGTGGAAGTGCAGACTTCCCTGGAGCCCGACCTTCCCGCCGTCTTCGGCGATCCGCGCCAGCTCCAGCAAGTGATACTGAACCTCATAGCTAATGCCTCGCAGGCTATGGCCGGACAGGAGCGCGGGGCGCTGCACCTTACGACCCGGGCCGATCAGGGCAGGGTGATGCTAGAGGTAACCGATACGGGCCCAGGTATTCCGGAGGAGGCGCGCCCGCACATCTTCGAGCCGTTTTTCACGACCAAGAGCGACGGCACGGGACTGGGACTGAGCGTGAGCTACGGAATCGTAACCGCGCACGGAGGAACGATCGTGGTTGCGAAGTCCTCGTCGGAGGGGACCACGTTCCGCGTGGTCTTGCGCGGCAGCGGGCTGCCTGCGGTGCGGGGTGTGGACGAAGTGCCGGCACTGTTCGGCGATCGGTCCGCTCTCGAAGGCACCAGGGTATTATTCGTGGACGATGAGCCCGCTCTACGCGGAAGCATGGTCGCGTTCGGAAAGCTTCGCGACTTCAGCGTGACCACGGCAAGCGACGGCATCGCGGCGCTCGAGCTCACACGGCGGCAGGAGTTCGATGCTATCATTTGCGATCTTCGCATGCCGCAAATGGACGGACCGGCGTTCTTCGAAGTTCTGCAGAGTGAAAAACCGTCACTGGCGGCGCGTATACTTTTCGTCACCGGCGACGTCGTCGGCAGTGGCAGTCGGGCGTTTCTCAGCGCCACACGTCAACCGGTCCTGGTCAAGCCGTTCGATTTCGAGCAGATCGAAGATGCTCTCGTCGGATTACTCGAGAAGGAGACACCTGGGGGTCGGGGGTGGGGGGTGGGGGGTCGAGGCGGTTACCGAACCGTAAATCTATGCGTGGAGGGGCATTGGCGGCGCGGCGGATTAACTGATCCGCCCAACCCCTAACCCTCGGGGGGGGGGGGGGGGGGGGGGGGGG
>JBGTNB010000625.1:0-27191 GCA_041743285.1 Gemmatimonadaceae bacterium | reverse complement strand
GCCGCGGCGGCGCCGAGCATGGTGGCCGAGCGTACCGCGGGGGCGGGCGCGCCGATCATCAGCACGTAGAAGGCGGTAACCGGAAAGGCACCGGCCAGCGCCATTCGGCGGCCTACTCTCGCTGCCCGGAGCAGCAGCACCACAGCGCCGGCGATGATGGCGACGTGCAATCCGGAGATGGAGAGCATGTGCACCAGACCGGCGGTTGCGAACCGGTCGCGCATGGCGGGGTCGAGCCTGCGGGTGTCGGCGATGAGAAGCGCACGCACCATCGGAGCGTCGGCACCGAATGCCTCATCTATTCCGCGGCCTGCGCTGGCGCGGAGCGACACGAGCGCGGAACGTCCTTCTGCGCGCTCCAGCTTGGCGTCTCGAATGAGAATTCCGCGCTCGGTACGGATTGGGAGGCCGGTGGCGATGACGTGCGAACCGGCGCGAACCTCACCGGAATCGACGGCAAGGATCACCGAGGCGTGGCAGGTCTCCATTGCTGCACGGGCGGAGGCCCCCGGCTCGGCGTCGGTGGTCAGCGTCAGGCGCCAGCCCGGCTCACGCATCGCAGTCGATATGCAGATCGCGTCATCGGCTGCACGCAACGCGGACAGCGCCATTGCAGCGGTGAACAGCGCGGCGTAGGCGATCCACTGCTGCTTGCCAGAGTACCAGCGCGCCAGAACGAGACATCCGACGAACGCGCTGCCCCCCAAAACAGCGCCGCCGAACCCTGCGAGGAGTCCGGCGGCGAAGAAGAGGAGCGCGAGCGCGACGGGAGGCATCAGGCGTTAGGAGCCACCGCCGTCCCTCCGGCCCATGCCATCCTGTCCGCGATGAGGATTGGACCCGACTCGGCGCATCCCTTCCATGAGGGTGACGGCGATGTTGGCGCGGGCATCGCCGCGCTGCAGGTCGAGATTGGCGAGAGCGACCCCCATGTCGCCTCCGCTGGAGTAGCGCGGGCGCATCTTGTTGAGCGCATACGCCAGCACGTCCTCGCGGCATCGGTCGCACTCGCAGAACTCCGGGTTGCGGGCGCGAAGGTCGTTGAAAGCGTTGGTCAGCGCGTTCTCCAGCAGGTTCTTCATCCGGCCATCGGGAGAGGTTGTCGCTCGGGCACGACCGTTCCGGTGAAGGTGGATCCGGTCGTGCCGGTCAGCTCCACCGTGAGGTAGCGTCCGATCAGCTCTTCCCCGCCGGGAATGAGCACGGTGCGGTGATCCCTTGTGCGTCCCTGCAGCAAAGTGCCGCGGCGTGAGATCTTCTCGACGAGGATCTCGGCGCGACGGCCCAGCATCGACATGTTTCGTGCACGAGCAAGATCCCGCACCACGTCGAGAAGACGCGCCAAGCGGTCACTCGCCACAGAATCCGGCACCTCGAGCTCGGGGGGGAGCCGGGTGGCCGGTGTGCCTTCGCGGGGGGAGAACTTGAAGGTAAAGGCGTCGTCGAAACCGATCTCTCGTACGGCGGAGAGCGTCTCGTCGAAATCCTCGTCGGTCTCGCCGGGGAATCCGACGATGATGTCGGTAGTGAGGGACAGATCGGGGATGGCGGCGCGGAGCCGTGCCGCGCACTCGATATAGCCCTCGCGGGTGTAGCGGCGGAGCATGCGCTTGAGGGTCCGCGAGGACCCGGACTGCATGGGCAGGTGGACGTGCTCGCAGACCTCCGGCGTCTCGGCCATGGCAGCTATCACCCGGGTCGAGAAGTCGTTGGGGTGTGGGCTGGTGAACCTGACGCGGCGGATGCCAGGCACGGCGCCGACGGCGCGGAGGAGGTCGGCGAAATCGTGTTCTCCATCGGTATAGCTATTGACGGTTTGGCCTAGCAGGGTTACTTCGGAGATGCCTGACGCGACGACGGCCTCGGTCTCGCGGACGACATCGGGGAGTTTACGGCTGCGCTCGGGCCCTCGCGTCATCGGAACAATGCAGTATGTGCATTTATAGTCGCAGCCCCGCTGGACGGGGATCCAGGCCTTGACGCCGTCGAAGCGGCGGGCGCGGAAGTCCTCGTAATGCTCCTCGAGGTCGAAGTCGACTGCTGTTGCTTTCTGGCCTTGTTGTGCTTGTGCGATGAGGTTCGGGAGGTCGCGGTAGCCGTCGGGGCCGATGACGAGGCTGACGTGTTTGGCTTGTTTCAGAAGCTTGGGGCCGAGTCGTTGGGCCATGCAGCCGGTGACACCGAGGATGGAGCCGGGCTTCATGTGGCGTTTGAGCTCGCCCAGGCGGCCGAGTACACGTTGTTCGGCGTGGTCGCGGATGGCGCAGGTGTTGACGAGGATGACGTCGGCTCCGTCGGGTTTATCGACGGAGGTATAGCCTTCTTCGGCTAGGCGGCCGTACATCAGCTCCGAGTCGCTGACGTTCATCTGGCAGCCGTAGGTTTCGATGTAGAGGGTGTGGGGGGGGCTCGGCATGGGGGAAAGGTACTGGAGCGGCGCGGGTGAGTGCGAGGGGAGTCGAGTGCACGGCGCGTCCCAGTTTGCGCTGACTTGGACGAGCGTCCGATCGCGATCGTAAAGAATCTCGCGCTCGGCCATGCGGAACCCCCTACGCTCCCTTTAGGGCAGAGTCCGGTGCGCGGAGCGCACGATAGCGATACCGACGAACGACAAGCTGTTCAACCCCGCGTTCACGGACGAGTTGCAACCCCTTACCAGCCCGGTGCGTCGCACATGATCTCCATAATTGTGCCCGCCTACAACGAAGAGAGCTACCTCGTTCCAACCCTCGCGTCGCTCGGCGAGGCTGCGCGAATAGCCTCTGAGGCATTACACCAAGAAGTAGAGATTATAGTCGTGGATAACGCGAGCACTGATCGGACAGCCGATCTGGCTCGTGCCTTGAATGCGACTTTAGTAGTCGAGCCCACGCCGGGCATCGCTCGGGCCCGTAATGCTGGCGCGCGCAATAGCTCCGGAGAGTTACTAATCTTCGTTGATGCGGATACGATTGTGCCTCCGGAACTCGTCGTGCACGTTATGAATGCTGTCAATACTGGCCATTGCATCGGTGGTGCTGTCGGAGCCGTTTATAGACCGATAAGACGCTCCGTCGCCGTCTACTTGTGGGTTTGGAAGTACGTTGCGCGCGCCTTTCAAATGGCTCAGGGCGTGACCCAATTTGCGACCAGGGAAGCATTCGAAGCTGTTGGCCGATACGACGAGGCACTTTTCATGAGCGAAGATGTGGACTTCTTCTGGCGGCTTCGCGCCCTTGGTGCCAAGACCAACCGTTGCGCTGTCTACCTCACGGAAGTGACGGTCCAACCTTCCTGCCGGCGCTGGGACATATGGCCCCTCTGGAAGATCCTCGTCTGGACGAATCCGATCACCGTACGTCTGTTTCTCCGATCGAAGCGTTTCTGGCGGCATTGGTACGCCTTCACTGTGCGTTGACTGCGCAAGATCTATAGCCAACCTCGATCACGACCCGCCAAATAGGAATCGCATGCGGAAATACTTCGTCAGCTTTATTACCCAGGAAGCGGACTTGGCGAGGTACCTGCGCGACTACCTGAACGACCTGTTCCAGGGAAGGGCCCAGTACTTCCTGTCCGCAGATGGCATTGGCCCCGGCGAGGACTGGCTAAAACGAATCAGAGGGGAGATCAACGAGGCCGCGGGCATCCTCGTCCTGCTCAGCGATCAGTCCTTCTACCGGCCTTGGATCAACATTGAGACAGGAGCCTTCTGGATCAACGGAAAAACCATCTTTCCCCTGTGCCACGGTGACCTACGCATCTCCGATCTGCATAAGCCGATAGCCGATTTCCAAGCGACATTGCTCAATGATCCAACAAGCGTAAGCCAGTTTATTCGGGCGATATCGGTCGAGGTCGGACTCCAGGCTCCGCCCGCGTATGATGCCGCCGTATTCGTCGAGCGCTGGAAGCAACTGGTAAAGCGCGTGACTGGAACGTGTGAAACCTGGGCAGAGCTGTCTGCTGCGATCGGCGCTAGGGTGCAGTCACCCGACGCAGAGCTGATGGAAAGTTACGACATCCTCAGTGAGAATCCACAGCTCATCGTGAGGCGGCACGGCGCGAACGCGCTTGCGATCAACGGCTACGTCGAAGACGCCGCGGTTCTGCACCTCAAGCGCCGTGCCGCGATAGAACCTCCTCGGTTTCTCGTCGTGCTTGTGGAGCAACCGGTTCCGACACAGTCCCTGCCAGGTGCGTTTGGGCAGTTCTTCAAGGTGCTTGTGAACGGCGAGGTCATTTTGCCATACCTTGCTGGGCAGCGCCATCCACTTGACCAGCAGTATACGCGACGAGGCGGTGGTCTATTCGCGTATGACTTGGCCGCGATCAGTGTGGCGAGCGCATTGGAGATCACCATGATCTTCTGGAAGCTCGCGATTCCGCGACTGCACGTGCGGTTTTTCTTCATGCCGACATGATACCGTCGGCCGGCCGAGACAATCGGGCGCTCAGGAAATAGTGGGTTCGCGCGCAAAACCTAGGCACCTAGCAGGAAACTAATGGGTCGAGGCGGCCGCTGGAGTCTAGGATGGTTCTTCGTGGCTGTTGGCGGACGAATCGTTTGCAGCTGCGGAGCACATGCGACGCTCCAATCGTACCGACAGCTCCAATTCTGCGTGCTCGCAGCTGATCTTCCGATGTTATGCGAGGGTGGCGCCGTCAGCTGAATAGGCATGTTTTAACCTACTCTTTTTGCATGTGCCAGTTTGCACCGCCGGCGAAGAACGCCGTGTACAAAAGAGGGCTTGCGATCAATAGTGCTCTGAGGTAAGATATTCTTACCGTACGTAAGGAGTATTGATCATGACGAGCGATGACATTCGGCAGCGTCTTTGTGCCGTGCTGTCCGCTATTCAGTCGGACAGCGGGCTGGCAGCGCCCGCCCTTTCCGATAGCACAAGACCCCTGACAGACTTACCTGGCTTCGACAGTCTTGCGGCCGTGGATGCGGAAGTCAGACTGTCGGAAGCGCTTGGCGTCGACCTGGAGCACATTCCGTTCAAATCGGATACGACAGGCAACCAACTAACGATAGCTGAGATTGTCGCGCATCTCGTCGAGAAGTACGGTCCGGGAATCGCTATAGCATCGAAGAACCAGGCAGACGCCGAGGAGAAGTCGCCGTGAGTCCCGGCCGGGAAGGAGCAAAACGAGCCGGGGCAAGAAAAAAACAAGCGGACGGTGAGGCGCGGGAGGCGCGCGATCCTGAGACGCTCCTTGAGTCGGTTCGAGAGACGGTCGCCACTCGGCTTCGCATGGCACGTGAGCTGGCCGGGCTTAGCCAAGGTCAGATCGCAAAGTTCATGAACCTTCATCGCCCGACGATCAGCGAGATAGAAGCTGGGCGCAGGCGCGTCACTGCAGATGAACTCAGAAAGTTCGCGCATCACTATCGTACCGGTGTCGCCTGGCTAACCGGGGAAGAGGCCGAGGTCATCGATCCGGAAGATGACCGCATCCGCCTCGCGGCTCGAGAGCTCGGGAAACTCTCCCAGAAGGATCTCGAACGAGTGCTTTGTGTCTTGGCTGCCGTTCGTGCTCGCGGTGCCTCGAAAAGTGAGTGACCGTGATCGGACGGGCTTGATGAACCGGACGGAACTCGCACTACAGGCGGCGAAGGCGGCGCTTCGTGTTAGGCAGCGACTGCAAATTTCGCCGATTCATCCAGTCAGCGTCTTTGACCTAGCGAGGAAACTCGAACTAGAGGCCTGGTTCGTGGACATACCATCTCTCGAAGGGATGTACGTCCAAGGAACGCCAGCAACCATCTTTGTCGGCAGCCATCGGCCTTGCGGACGGCAGGCGATGACCTGCGCACATGAAATCGGTCATCATGTTTTCCGACACGGATCGCACGTCGATGAGTACCTAGTCAGCGACAAGGCAGAGAGTCGAACTCCCGAGGAGTATCTGGCGAATACGTTCGCGGCGAACCTCCTCATGACCAAAGGCGCTGTCGCTCAAGGCCTTCTCGCGCGTGGTATCTCAGTAAGCGAGTCGACGCCAGAGCAACTCTACCAGCTCGCGGGGTGGCTTGGCGTCAGCTACAGCGGGCTTATCTACCATATGCGCTCGGCGCAACACCTGATTCCACGCCACATTGCGGATCGCTTGCTCAAGGCTGAGCCAAAAGACATTCGAGCAGAGCTCGCCGCTCGTCTACACATCGATGCGCCGGGAGGTGAGATACTGGTTGCTGATAGCGCCTGGGTGGGACGCCCGATTGATGGCCAGGTCGGTGATATCGTTGCGCTACCTAACGGAACAAGCTTCGATGATTTCTGTGGGACGCTAGATGGCAAAGTTCTCACACTTACTAGACCCGGCATCGGGCGAGTTTACAACAGAGATGCGCGCTGGTCCGCCTTTGTTCGCGTCTCTCGACGCAGCTTTGCCGGCCTTTCAGACTATCGGCACCTCGAAGAAGTCGAAGAGGAAGCTTCCGAAGCCGAGAATAATGGCGTCGCTACTTCGGGCTTGGCTAGGCACAAGAGTGACTCCTATCAGTCTACCGATGCGGTCTGAACCACTCTTCATTGACACCGGGAATATTTCGGTCGCATGGGCCAAGGCGCTCTGTCGTGTCATTGATCGTGGAATCTCAGCACTGACCCCGTTGGTCGTCAGCATCACTGACTTCGATGAGGAACAGCTGCCGCTCGAAAACGGCGAGCTACGGAGGGCTCTCGATTGCTCACTCAAGATCTATGGAAAAGGCCTGAGCGTCGAAACGGTGGCTGGAACTATTTTTCCGCATACGTTCTGGCGTCCGGGAGTCCCCCGCGATCGGTTATTCCATCGCTATCGCAGGATGATTCCTCGGCTCAAGCATGATCGACGCAATTACAACGGCCTATACTTCGAGCGCTTGACCGCCTTTCCCGGCGCACCCGCCGAAGGCAACCAGCTCGAATGCATTCTTCAGTGCTACCATAACGGGGTTCGCCGGAAGCCCGCACTCCAGGCGTCACTTTTCGATCCCATTTCGGAATTCTCGGCTCACGCGGCCGCGATTTTCGATCCGTCCCGAGATTTGACTATGCAGCCTCAACGAGGCTTTCCGTGTTTGCAACAAGTTGCCTTCGCGCCAGATGCTGAACATCAGACGCTCAGCATGAGCGCATTCTACGCATCTCAGTACCTCTTCAAGCGTGCCTACGGAAACTACCTTGGACTATGCCGACTCGGTCGATTCATGGCGCATGAAATGGGATTAAGGCTCGACCGCCTAACGTGTTACATCGGCTACGCACACCTCGACGACACCCCGGGCAAGACGAAGTTGCGCGAGCTCGCCAGTAGCCTGCGTAGCGCCCTGCCCGACCCTGACCCGTTCGGAGCCGCGTGACTATTCAAACACGCACAGGCACGCCGTCCGGTCGCCTAGGAAGGCTTATCGTCTTCGAAGGCCCTGACGGCGCTGGCAAAACTACTCTTATCTCGAGATATGCCGACTACGCTCGAGAGGTCGAAGGTAGCGTAACGACGCTCTCGTTCCCCGGGCGCGAACCGGGCTCTTTAGGGTCCCACATTTATGCACTGCACCACGAACCGGGCCAATTTGGTATCGTTGGCATGACCGCCGAGAGTCTGCAGGCGCTACACGTGGCTGCTCACCTGGATGCTATCGATCGCTTTATACGTCCCCGCATTGAGCAGGGTGAAATGGTCCTCCTTGATAGATACTGGTGGTCGACGTGGGTCTACGGCATCGATGCCGGTGCACGGGAGGAGACCCTCAATGCCTTAGCAGAGTGTGAACGGGGCCACTGGGGATCACTCACGCCAAGCGCGATCATCCTTGTTACTCGTCGGGACTCCCTACGCGCCGAGGATGCAGGCGAAGCGTGGAGTCGCCGCATGCGTCTATATCAGACTGTCGCAGAACGTGAGCAATCGCGGTACCCAGTCCGGATAATTCACAATGATACGAGTGAAGCGGACGCGCTTGTTCGCATCGCAAGAGCAGTCGAGGAGGTTAGCTCTAACGATTTGAGAGACCATGACACAATGCTGGTCAAACCATTGGAAAGGCAGCCGTAATGACAGCTCCGAAGCGTAAGCGGCGCGGGCCGGTCACGTCAGTGGAGGTCGACAGTGCTGTGAGCGACATTCCGACTTGTCGGCCGCTCGCGACCAGCAATGATCCGCAGTTAGGCCTCGACTTTCACTCAGTCGCTCATAGGACTTTCGGCAACGCTCATCGGACGCCAGCCCCGCCCCCCTTGCCTGCTTTGTGGATTCGGCTCTCCCCGGCCGAACCGACCGAGGCATATGACACGTACTGGCGCTTTGCGTTCGAACGGCAAGCGATCTTCTTTCGGCGCCTGGCAGGCGAGCCGCCGCCATGGACGTCAGATCCTATTCTAGACCGATACAAGTTTACAAATGCTTATCGCGCCTCAGACCGCGTTAGCCAGTTTCTGATCCGCAATGTCATTTACGCTGGGTCGTACGACCTAAAGGATGTGTTCTTCCGTACTCTACTGTTCAAGCTATTCAATAAAATCGAGACGTGGCGACTTATTGAGACTGCCATCGGCGACGTTTCGTTCAGCACGTATCAGTTCGAGGCATATGATGCCATTCTAACGCGCGCAATGGCTCGCGGCGATCGGATCTACTCCGCCGCCTATATCATGCCGTCGGGACCCAGCTCAGGTGAGGCTGAGCCGAGGAAGCATCGCTTTCATCTGCGTCTGATCGAACGGATGATGCACGACAACGTTCCGGCTCGGCTTGCAGAGATGCGGTCTATGCATGACGCGTTTGCGCTCCTGCGCACGTATCCTTCAATTGGAGATTTCCTCGCGTACCAGTTTGCTACTGACATAAACTACAGCAAGGTCACTGATTTTTCGGAGTCCGAGTTCGTTCAGCCTGGCCCCGGTGCACTCGACGGAATCCGCAAGTGCTTTGCGTCGTTAGGCGGCTTGACCGAGACGGAGGTTATCCGTTTCATGGCTGATCGGCAGGAGGAGGAGTTTGATCGTCTCGGTCTGAGCTTTCAAACTCTTTGGGGTCGCCGACTCCAGCTGATCGATTGCCAAAATCTATTCTGCGAATTGGGAAAGTACGCGCGTATTCGGCATCCGGATATCCGTGGCGTTAGCGATCGCAAACGTATCAAGCAGCACTTTTCTCCAGCCAAGGATTCTCTTGGCGTTTGGTATCCTCCGAAATGGGACATCAACGATCGTGTCTCTGCCGGATGCCTGGCGAACAACGCTCCTGCCATCCCAGAGGGACGGGACCAATGAGCCACGGGCAAGAGAATCTCGGCAAGGGGCTGTTGCCTGTCTTTGCAGGTGCTACGGCAAATGACGTCTGGTCATCGGCGCTGTCCCAGTTTGAAGATTCGGGATCAGCGGTGGTTCAGACAAGCCGAGATGGCGCGACACGCGAGTTGCTTCACGCCGCACTGGTGGTCGTCAACCCACGCCAACGCTGGATTCCTGCGCGCCAACCAGCCCTGAATCCAGCTTTTGCAATTGCCGAGGCGCTCTGGATGATTTGGGGGCGCAACGATGCGGCACTCCCAGTCTATTTCAGCGAGCGCTACCGAAAGTTCAATGGTCCGGGGCCTATCTACGAAGGCGCCTATGGTCATCGACTCAGGGCAGCATTTGGTTTGGACCAGCTCCGACGAGCAGCCGACGCTCTCATCGGTGCGCCCGACTCGAGGCAAGTCGTACTTCAGATATGGGACGCCTCAGACGATTTGCCGAATGCGGATGGCTCGGCACGACGTAAGGATATTCCGTGTAATCTGCTTTCAATGTTGAAGCTGCGGGATAATCGGCTGCACTGGACCCAGATCATTCGCAGCAATGATCTTGTGTTAGGTGTTCCCTATAACATCGTACAGTTCACCACGATTCAGGAGATTCTTGCCGGATGGATCGGGGCTGATGTCGGGCCGTATATCCAGATAAGCGACAGTCTTCACATGTATGAACGCGATGTTCGAATCAGCGGAAAAGCGAATGTGGCGCACGCGCATCCAAACATTGACGACCTTGCGCTTCCAATGGCCAATTCTGCCGTGATCCTCGGTGCACTACAAGAGGTTGTTGATATACTCATCCAACCGGATTTGGATCGTGTAGCGTTCGAGCGCGCGGTTGATCTCAATGCATTTCCAACCGCTTATCGAAACCTCGTAGCCATCATGAGTGCAGAATCGGCGCGCAGACGTCGTTGGTCCGATGCTTCAAAGCGCCTTTCTGAGGCGTGTACAAACCCTGCTCTCCGACAGCTTTGGGCTGCATGGTGGGCACGGTTCGCCAAGAGCAATTCCGTGATGAACAACTAAGTTGCTCTCCTTACCTTTCGTTCGATTTTGCGCCAGGCCGCTGGTTTTGTTTGCGAACCACGTAGGCATCACCCGCGACTAAGAACCCACATGACGGAGAGTTCAGGCGTAATTCCTCCTCACGGCCCGTGGCGCGACCTTGATCCGCGCACGCCACTGGAAGGGTACCTGTCCTATTACCTCTCCGACGATCTTAGCCCAGTAGCCGTCAGAGCTGTAACGCTCGTCCACAACAATAAGAGCGATCCGAATCTCGAAACCGGTACGTATGGATTGTTCTCCACATGTGCGCACGGGATGCGCGCGAGTATTGTCGCAAGGCGTTATGGCGTCATTTTCTTTGTCACGCGGCGTAATGGTGAGCGCGTGCTTACCGGGTATTATCGGCTCCGCTGGTTCGCGTTAGGAACGTTGAACCGCACTCCTCCAGATTACGCGCTCGCGGCCGACAGAATGCGGTTCGTTCATCCACCGATTACGATCGGTGCCTTATCGGCCAAACTAGCCAAGACTGTCGGTAGGCCATTCAGGATCTACAAGTACGTTGATCAAGAGACCACGGCTGGCCTCTTGCGAGTGTTCAATCGACGGAAGGACAAGTCCGCCGACTATCTCACCGAAATTGACCGACTCGAGCGATTCAATCGACGACAAACTGGATTCCGATATGTTGGATGGAGGCAGCATGAACCATTTAACTGGACGGCTGCGCGTGAGTATCTGATCACGACGGAAGGAAGCACAAGTTCAGACGCACGACGCGCTTTAACAACCTCGCCGACCAACCGCTGGCGGTGCGCTGTGTGCGGCAACATCGCGATCAATAAGGCATTGCTCAAGCGTTGTCCCGATTGCAAAACTATGAACGCCCTTCAGCCAGTCTCCTAGGTTCCTTCCACCCTGGAGATCAACAGCACCCTGTCTCCAGACGTATTACAATCGCGCCACCTAAACTGTAGGAGGCTATAACATGGCACGCCGGATATTCATATCCTTCCAGCACGACGATCGAATGAAGGCGAAGGGCTTCAACCTGCTTCGCTGGAATAGGAACGTTGATCTCGAATTCGTGGGTCGACACTTACTCGATCCCGTCGATAGCAGCAATCGTGACTACATTCGCCGGAAAATCAAGGAAGAAATGGCGGGCACCTCGGTAACAGTCGTGCTCATTGGAAAGCAATGCGCCGATAGCGAGTGGGTGGCGGATGAGATCCGTTGGAGTCAGGAAAAAGGCAATGGATTATTGGGAATACGTCTTGCCGACGCCTGTAAGACACCGGAGGCATTATCCGAGGCTGGCGCGGAAGTGATCGACTGGAATCCGCACACATTTGAGGCGGCCATCGACCGGGCGGCTCTTGCCGCCGGCCGCGCAAAAGCAATCGCTGCCAGTATCGGGGATGGTAGCGGATCGTGTGCGCGATAATCGCCGAATGGTCCCGACAGCTGCTAGATCCAAGCGCAGTGGTGGCGATAGCGGGGCGTCGGATTGATGCGCCGGACGCCGCAGAGACTCGGTTTCCACTTGCAAATTGTCCGCAAGTTCGCGCGAAACTTGAATCGTTTCTCAAATCAGCAAATGTTGAGCTGGTTGTCTGCTCCGCTGCGTCTGGTGCTGACCTGTTAGCCCTCGAGATAGCGGCAAGTGTCGGCATTCGAAAGTGGATCGTGCTGCCTTTCGATCAGAGCACTTTCCGCAGGGCGTCCGTAGTCGACAGTCCTGGCAACTGGGGAGCGTCCTTCGACCGGGTTATTTCCCAGCTCTCTGACAGCGACCACTTAGAGGTCCTTCCAGGCAATCCTAAGCCTGATAACGCATTCACTGCGGTCAACCAAACCATTGTTGATCGTGCGGTAGGTGCCGCTCGTTACCGCATGCCTACGGGTCAGGCGCCCTCGGCCGTGGTCATATGGGAAGGCCGCTCGCGCGGGCCTGGCGATATGACAGCAGACTTCTTGACTCGAGCGCTGAAGGCCGGATTGACGGCCTATGAGATCCGTACGATTCCCTCGGGCCTATCGATTGACCGACCGGACGCCGCGTGCCTGTGATCGGGTTAATCAAGCGACTCATTGGCTGCATGTATATGCCTCCACCGCCCGCCATTGTCACCCTTCGAGCCAAACCTTCTTCGCGAGTGGCAATAGTCTTCCTTCACGGATTTGCCGGATCGCCGAAAGCGACGTGGGGTAAGTTTCCAGCACTCCTGGCGTCGCGACCTGAGCTCTCTGAGTGGGACATATATTCGTTAGGCTACGCGTCGAGCTTACGTCTTGACGTGCCACATGTTTGGACTGCCGACCCACCACTCGAACTAATTTCTCTCTCTTTTAGGACGGCCATCGGGCTTCCTCCGCTCGCGCGCTATCGCAGCCTAGCATTAATCGCTCACAGCATGGGCGGCCTTGTTGCTCAACACGCTCTTCTTGATCCACGCACAGCGCTGCGTGTTTCGTTTCTCATATTGTTCGGCACGCCTAGCGGCGGACTCCGGAAAGCTCTCTTGGGAGGTTTCTTGAAGCGCCAAGTTAGAGATATGCAAGTCGGGGGAAAGTTTATCACAAGGTTGAGACGCAACTGGAGTAATCGGTACTCCGCCAGTTCGCCTTTTGTGCTTCGCGTTGTCGCGGGCGAGCGAGACGAATTTGTGCCAGGGAGCTCTTCTCTATCGACTTTCCCACCAGAGGTTCAGTGTGCGGTTCCCGGAGATCATCTCGCCATAGTTAAGCCAGAAAGCGACTCGGACCGCAGTGTTCAACTTGTAATCGAAACGCTTTGCGAAACCGCTAGTGCCATTGGTCTCGTGGACAGTGCGAGACTGGCAGTCGAGAGGAGTGACTTCGCTGGGGCAGTCAATGTGCTGTTACCGCGCGCAGCTGAGATCGACGATGGAGCGTTGGTCCAGCTCGCCCTGGCTCTTGAGCGACTGGGGCGAAGCGGTGAGGCGTTGCAAGTTCTGGAAGATCGGTTTGCTGCTGGGAAACAACCATCGACGGACGCTTACGGAGTCTTGGCCGGTCGACTCAAGCGGCGCTGGCTCGTTGAACGAGGCGAGGCTGACTGGACGCGGGCGAGGGAACTTTACCAGAAGGCGCTTAACAGCAGCGCGCACAGTACCGCGGCCGAGTCGTCGACATCTCCAAAGGTCGCTATTGACGCGGATCAGGCGATGTATCATGCAATCAACATTGCATTCCTCGATTTGATGTGGTCGCCACCCGCATCAACAGTTCCGCAACACGTGAAGGACATGGCGGCTCGCGCCAGGAAGTATGCTGAACAGGCAGCAGACAGCCATTGGCGCGCTGCCACATTTGGAGATTCGCACGCAATCCTTGGTGATCTTGATTCCGCATGTCTTAGCTATACAAGGGCATGCCAACTTGCGTCCAGCCCCCGCGACATACAATCCATGTATACCCAAGCCTTGAGAATCGGAGATCGCATTTACGGCGGTAAGGGTATCTCGGCTGTACAGCATGCGTTTTGGGTTCGCGGTGTCGAATGAACCTCGTAACGGCTCACTAAAATTCGCCTGCCATACTCCGCCTCCAGCTGTCTAAGCGCTCACTTGGGATCGATATCTCGCAGATTGATGCCACATGACCTTTCCGACGCAGTCTTTGGTTTGGTCGAGAGTGATGCTGGCACTAGTCACCGCCGTTGGGAGCTATTGCCCTTTCAAGCAGCCATACATTCCCTAAAAGGCCGCGAGCGGAATTGTTGTCGTGATTGAACCTGTAAGAAAAGACACAACAAACAAAGCAAAAAAAAGAGCACCACTTAAAGCGTTATGCGCGCTCACGGTCCGCCTCTCGGCGCCCGCCCTACTGCTTCTCCAGGATGTAGTGGTTGCCCATGTCCTCCCTTCCGAACTCCCTCACCGGCCCACTATCGCCATTCGCCCGGTGGAACGTCAGCGTCACGTTCTCCTGCCGCCTAAGACTTCAACCCTCCAACCCAGGGCCGCGGCTCCGGCCGCGATCCGTTGATCGAGAACGGGAGTCCGGCCGGCGCCTGCCTTACCTGACGGTGCCGAGGTTTCGGTTCCCCACACGTTAGGTGTCGGTACCTGCCCACAAGCTCACTGGCGTTGCCGGTGTAACACGTGAACGTCGGCCGTAGGAGGGGAAGCACTCGTTCCGCGAGTGCGCTGCCCACGGAACCCGGCGAGAGGTTGGTCGGCGATGTGTTCACGAGAACGACGACGGCCATCTGCGCCTCTGGATAGCACGCGGCGTCCGCGCGAAAGCCGGGCGCAGTGCCGCCGTGGCCAATGAGTTTCAGGCCGCGATGGTTCTCGCCGACCTTGATTCCCAGTCCGTACATCACGGCCGGACCGTCGTTCAGCTCTGCCTGCGTCGTCATCTCGGCGTACGACTTCTGTTGGAGCGCCCGCCTTGCAGCGCCTTGAGTCAGGTCACTAGGTCGCCGGCGGTCGAACACGCGGCTCCAGTGGCGAACTCCGGCGAGTATGGGAGCACCACGGCGCGGTGGAGCCCGCCGGGCAGCCGATGGTAGCCGTGCGCGCGACGTGCGACGTTCCCGAGTTCTCGCACTGGCGGCGCTGTTCCTGCCAACGGATGAACCCTTCACTGAACTCGCCTGTAGCGAGGGCTCACCAGAGACGTTGTCTAAACATGTACGTCGGGAGCGTGCAAACTCTTGCTCGCTTCGCCCGACCTCCCGTCCAGTCGCTGGCCCCCACAGGTTGGGAGTTCGCAGAGCGCTAGGCCGAGAAATCGGTCGCGCCTGTCCATCTAATAGTCAGCGAGTCAGAAGAGTCACTTAGCCCGGACCTATGTCGACCTCCCGCCTTTACAACCTCCTCGTTCCAGACGCACCCCTTCACCGGCGAACTGACGTCGATCCTCCAGCGCCTGGGCTGAAGGGTCTCAAACGGGCAGCGTTCAACCTTGACGCCAAGGTGGCGGCCGGGCCAGGCATCGCCGAGCCTTTCCTGGTCTCGTCGTACGCTGGACGGATTGACGCCGTGCTCCTGGCATTTCCGTCGTATGGGGTTGAGAAGGCGTCGTTAAGCGCCGCCTACAGGTCCTTGATCGAAGCGTTGCGCGCCGGGACAAAGTTCGTTGTCGTCCATCACGAGAGCGACGCTAATGTGGTCGCAACTTGGTTCGCGCATGCCGGCCATGTCGCCGCCGATGTTTCGTTGGTCCCGATGTCCGATTACGTGCGGTTCACGGATTGGGCGGAGGATGGCTACGTCGCGATTCGCGACCTCGCCAACTCCGACAGCATGACGTATCTCGTCGAACCGTGGCGCTTCCCACGCGCGGGTGACGCGTTGATCGCCGACACCGTGGAGGGCGTCGCGTCGATCGGCGCATCACAGGCACCGCTTGTATTTCAGGGTGGCAATTGCCTCATCGGGGATTCGAGCTTCTGGTTTCTCGGCAAGGACTATTTCGCCGATAGCGTCGAGCTCGTGAGCGACGAAAATGGACCAGTCACGATTCCAGCCGGAGTGTCTGCCGAGACTTTCGTGATTGATATGTTCGCGCGGTTCGTCGACGGTAAGCGAACGCTTCTAACAATCGGTACCGCCAAACCTATCGCGCTTCGCGAGTATTACGGCGTAAGGGAGCAGCAGAAGTATCTGCTCGACATTCCGGCGAGCGGTGTCGGAACGTTTCAGCCGATCTTCCACATCGACATGTTCGTGACTCTCGTGGGACACGGACCTGACGGACGCTTTCAAGTGCTCGTTGGCGATCCTAGATTGGCCGACCAAGCACTCGGTGTTCATACACCTTATAGCTTGGCGGACGTCTACGACGAGATTGCTAAGCAACTCACGCTCCTCGGGTTCGACGTCCATCGCAATCCGCTGGTGCATCAGCCAACCCTCGGACGAGACTACACTCTCAAACAGCTCAGAGAGTTTGCCAACGCATCGGACGGCGCTCCACTTCTTCCGGCCGTGAAAGAGCTAGCCGTCGCGGGGGCGACGGACGCGACGACAGTAACGGTCCGCACGTGGCACCACATCACATGGAACAACTGCTTGGTCGAGAACGACGGTGCGGCCGGGCGGCATGTCTACCTGCCGACGTTCGGCCATGGGAGCCACGCTAACTTAAGTGCGATCGACAACGACATGGCCGCACGGTGGCAACAGCTCGGCTTCACGGTGCACGCGCTCGGTGATTTCAACGACTTCGCCACGCGTCAGGGCGTCGTTCATTGCATCAAGAAGTATCTCGGGCGCACCGTCAGCGATGGATCCGGGGTGCTATTCGCCGCAAAGGCGAAGGCAATCGAAGAGGGACTGTCGGCCCATCTGTCGCGCGAACAAGTATTCGCAGGTTGCTGCCAGGCGATTGCGAGCGTCAGCAATGCCAACCCTAGCAGGATTCGGGAGCATCACAAGCTCTCGACGTTCGTGCCGCTTGCAGCGAAGGCGAATCTCGTAATCGCGGTGCGCCAGCGGTTCTCCTTCGTCGATACGACCGCGCTCTTCAACGCCTTCTATGATGACGTCGGCAAGGTCGGGGAACTCGTCGACTTCGTCTTCGACTCGCAGCCTGACGGAAACCTCTATGTCTAGCCGTTTTTCCGGTCAGGCGACGGTGATTGGTTTCCTGCTCACTGGTGCCCTGATCGCCGCCGCCTCCCGGGCCGGAGCCCAGGAGAAACTGATAACTGTCGGGGCAGGCATCGCGAGTGACAGCACGGGCCGCGCCTATTCGTTCAACCTTTCCTTCAACCGAACTGAATCAGCGGAGTCCGAGCCTGGCGTCGCGCTGTGGACGCACTTCAGCGGCCGCTCGCTCTTTGCTCTTATTCCTTCAATCGAGGCTAACATCGGGAGCGGAGTAGACGTCGCGTCGAACAACGTGCTTGTCGAGCTCTCCATCGACAACTGGATCTCGGCAGGCCGCGGGCAATGGCGGTTCTCACTCGGGCCGACGCTGACCAAGGACAAGAACTTCGAGACCGGTGTCTACTATGCCCGCCTCGGCGGCGAGCGTGTGTGGTACAACAACCCGAGCTACCCGCGAGTATTCGTGGCGCTCGGCGTCGATCTGGATGGCGGACGACGAGCTACCAATTCACTTGCCGGCACCACGTTCGGCCGGCTTGTACCGCACGCGGCATTCACGATCGCAAGCCACTCGGGACTTGAGCTCGTGACCAACGCTAGGCTCTGGAACATACGCGGCGACGAAACTGTCGTTCCCAACGGCTCCAGAGCGTTAATAAAGTCCGACCTAACGTATCGGTTGTCGAAGCGCTCGAAGGCGGGCTCGGAGAAGGACGAGTACACGGAGCCGGAGCCCGGACCGATAGGCGTCACAATCAGCTATGTGTATGGTTACGATGAGCCGCTATTCGCCCGCCAGCACGCATTAACGCTCGGCATGTCGATCTACCGCAAATAGAGTTCAATGACGAGTCCCTATCCGCTGGATGATCGTGCTGCGCTCCAAGACTTCCTCACGCGCACCCACACTCTACTGCAGGAGATTGCAACTAAGGGTGGCCCCGCGGGCGGGCCAATCTTCGTTCCGGTCGACCTCCGCCAACTCTTGAGCGATGGGTGGACGGCCGCAGGTCCGGATCTGCTTTCCTTGAGTAGCAGCATCCAGACGGCCCCTGAGGCGACGCTGAGCACGCATGGCCTACTTGGGCCGTCGCTACGCTTCAAGCTCGGCGTGATCGATCGAGTGTGGCGCCGCTTCGCCGCAGATCGGATCATCAAGTGGCTCAGAAAGTTGCTCCACGCAATAGATACGCTCTTAGACAGTATCATCGACGCTCTGGGTCCCGCTGGCTCGGCCGCGAAGGAGCTGAAACAAGCACTTGAGGACTTACTCGAAGAGCTCGAAGAGCCCGAAGAGGGTTAACCCTGACGCGAAGGTCGAAAGGGCCGTCGACCTCTTCGGCGCATCGTCGAGGAGCAGATCGACGAGTTCCGCTCCGGGCCGAATCCTCGCCCAACCCGATTCCCAAGTGCAAGGATGTGAAAGATCCTCTTCGTTACCTGCGTCTCCAACTCTCGACATCTGGACAGGGAGGGCGAGAAGCCTAACATTGCGGAGTCACCCGGAGGCCGACTCTCGCATGCTGCCAGTCTCGTCAGCCCGAAATCTTCGCGTGCTCGCGTACATTGCGGCGCTCGGCGTAGCATGTAAGCCTTCTAACGAGGAAGGAAGGCAGCCGTCGAGTAACCCGTATACCTCGTCCATTGAGGATATAGGTCATCTTCAACGTCGCTGGACCCCACGTCTGTCAGTTGACCTTGAGGGCCACTGCGCAATCCCATCCGCGCTCTCGAGCCTCCAATGTGGATCGCCCCCGTCGCTTTCCTATCTCGCCCGACTGACCGAGGCAGGTAGTGCGGCGGGGAGGGCAGTACGAGCCGCGCCGAACGCTGATGCCCTTCATGGTGCGGCCCTTGTGAACCTGCTTTCGGGCGACACCGCGAGAATTTCGGTAGAGCAGTCCATCTCATACCTCGACATGAGTGTGCGGATTGCCCCGCAATCCGCCGCCGTGCTCGCCGATCTCTCAGCCGCGCACCTGGTGCGCGCATCCATAACGGGCGACGCATGGCACCTGCTTGCCGCGGTGGAAGCCGCGTCTAATGCCCTACAGCGTTCGCCAATGAACCGTCCTGCGTTGTACAACCGAGCCCTGGCACTCGACCTACTGAGCTTGAACGCTGCGGCGACAAGTGCATGGAGGGCATACGTCAACGCCGATGGAGGCTCGCAGTACGCGCGCGAGGCACGAGACCGACTGGCCGTCCTGGCGGCCGCGAAAAATGGCCCAACGACTAGTGACTCGTCTGACGGCATCTCGACGGCGCTGTACGATTTTTCCGACGCCCGTGCGCTGGCGTGGGATACGTTGCTCGGCTCGTGGGGCAGCGCGATCCTCGAGGGCGATTCGGTTAGCGCGTCGCACCTTCTCGAACGGATCTCGACGATCGCTCAAGCGCTCGCGACGGAGACCGGCGATTCGCTGACCGTCGATGCGGTGAAGGCGATAGAGGCTAGCGGGCGCGCTCTCGAACCATTGGCGCGAGCACACATGATGCTGGCCCGCGGCCAAGCCCGAGCGCAAAGGAACGACTACCGATCAGCGCAAGCAGACTTCGACACGATACGGCGCTCCTCGCCATCGTCCGCGGCGCTGATGGCCGCAGCAAGACTCTCATACATCAACTCACTCATATACACCGGTCGACCTGATGCCGCCCTCGTGCAGGTCGCGGCATACCTCGAGATGGTCGATGGCGATCGCCATCCGGTTCTCCTCGCACGCGCGCTCTGGATTCATGGCGTGCTGCTCCTCAGGAGCAATCGCATCGAACCAGGATTGGCGAGCATCGCACGATCGAAGCAGACATTCGAGAAGGTCTCGTACGCGACCGACGCCGCCGGGGCCCTGGGCATGGAGGGAGAGGTGCTTCTTCAGTCGGGCGATCGCGCGGAAGGCTATCGTAGAATCTTCAGAGCGCTATTTGCGCTGGAAGACTCTCCTGGAGCTCTTTGGCGTCATAACGTCCTGGTCGTGCTGGCTCGCGCTGCTGACCGAGACGGTCTGCACCGAGCAGCGCACGCCTTGGAGGAAGAAGAAGTCCTCGTAGCAACACGCGCATATACTCGAGTCTCGCTCGTCGAAACCTTCCTTGCTCGTGCACGATCAGATTGGGCGGTGGGCGATACGTCGAATGCACAAGCCGCGTTCGACATGGCGCGACAGCTCCTGGATGCCGTTCCAGACGCGAGTGCCCGGGAACAGCTTGGACACGAGTTGAGAGTTAGTGAGGCACGCATGGCCCTCACCAGCAACCCAACGGCGACGGCTCACCTCGATTCCGCGGTCCGCTTCTTCTCGAAACCCGCGCTCCAGACGAAACTGCTGCTGGCGTTGCTGACCCGTGGATCGTTGCATGCTCGGTCCGGTCGTTACGAGGCGGCGGAGCGCGACCTGTCATCCGCAGCTCTGATATACGACTACACGCGCGCCCAGCTCAGACGTTCGGGACAGAACCAGCTACTGCTCGCACACGCCAAGAGCGTGTTCGACTCACTCGTCGTCATTCAACTCCGGGCAGGCCGAGCAAACGAGGCGCTCAGGACGAGGGAGCGAGGGCGGCAGACATTTTCAGAGTACGGATCGAGTTCGACTACGCCGAGTCGGGGCAGAGCGGAAGAACCTGTGGTCGAATACGCGATTTTTGGCGACAGGCTGCAGGTTTGGCTCTTGCTGCCTAGCGACACTGTCAGCTACTCCGCTGACGTGGACGGGGACAGCCTGAGTGCGCTCATTCAGCGGACACGTACCTCGCTCGAGATCGGCATACCCGACAGCGTCGTTGTGCAGGACCTTGCCGCATTGTTCGATCTGCTCGTTCGTCCTATCGGCGACAGTTTTCCTCCGCGCGTTGCGCGCTTGGCGATCATCGCTGAGGATGAACTCGCGCTAGTGCCATTCGCTGCACTGCGCGATACAAGCAGAGACACATTTCTTTTCGAGCGCTACGCGATCCGCTATTCCGGGAGCCTGTCGGACGCGATGAACGTGGGTCTTCCAGCTCAGGTGCCCTCCAGCCCTGCGTTCGCGATGGGCCCGGCACTGGATCGCGCGACGTTCCCTTCACTTCCCGATCTACCCGGTGCTCGTCGTGAGGTCGAGCACTCCGCCGCATTCTATGAGGACGCAAGGACAGTCGAGCAGCATGCGCTCGATAGCGCAGGTCTTGTCAGCCTTCTGCCCTCCGTCGACCTCTTTCACTTTGCCGGACATGCCATTGTTGACGACGCTGAACCTGAGCGATCCCGCCTTGCGATTCCGCCGCGTGGGCTGACCGCAGCGGCGATTGCCGACCTGCCGTTGAAGCGGCTGCGGTTGGTTGTTCTCTCAGCGTGCGAGACATCGCTGGCGCCTTTGAAGAGGCATGGTGGATTCGCGGGATTCTCCGAAGCGTTTCTCGCGGCAGGTGCCGGCGGCGTGATCGGAAGCACGTGGAAGGTTGGTGATCGCTCAACCGCGGACTTGATGGTGAGATTTCATAACGCCTACAGCACGAAAGGGGATGCCGTACTGGCGCTCCAACATGCGCAGTTGTCCGCACTCGGCACGACTCCGATAGGAACGTGGGCCGCATTCAGGTACATCGGGTACTGACTACTCTCTAGAACCAAGAGGTGCACGCGATGAGCTTCACACTTAACGTTGAGGTGGGCGGTCTGTGCCTTCTCGTAAGGCGAACCAGGTCGGCCGAGGGTTTGTGGATACTGATGCCAAAGTTCCACACGCACCATTCACCGGATCCACGATCGTTGCATTGCGCGCTGCTGGTCACCTCGCCGGCGAACAACAGCGCGGGTGGTCGGAAAGTCGTTCCGCTGAAGGGCAAGGATCTCGACCTCACCGCCTACGCACCTAACAATTCGGCTACCCCCATCCTTCCAGATGGTTTTGCGCCGATCAGTCGGTGGACCAATCGCCCGGTGGTGAACGAGTGCTTCGATACTGATCTTTCGCAGCTCCTGGAAGCGCGGGTTCGATTGCCGCATGCCAAGGCGGTCGTGCCATTGGACCCGCCAGCGAACCTCAGACGAGACGGGGGAAGCGAGCTGCATCTGAATGGAAGAGGGAGCATCGAGGTGGAAATGGATGGTGAGCCTAAACCAGTCAACATTGCGGGTGAAATCCTCGAGCCCGACGCCCAAGGGCAGATCTCTATCGCGCTGCTGAATATCCCGTTTTCACATTTTGACCACTCTGGAAATATTCGTCACCCCGAAGACGAGGAGATGACGCACATCCAGTCGTACTATCCGCTTGTCGGACTACCTTCCGGTCCGACTCTCAGAGCAGCCAGACCTGTAACCGGTGGCGAAGAGCCTGCGTACAAGCCTTGCCCAACAATGCCCGTGGTGGTCAAATCGGAGAGCAAATCCACCCTGAACACGGACGGCCCGTTGAGAATCATGTATGTCGACCCCTACAACTGCACCGTGGGTGCCGCCTGCCCGCCAGACGAGCCCAATTGCTAGCGTTCGATCGTTGCGGCTCCGCGTTCCGGAGGTAAGTTAGGCCGATCCCTACTCGCTCGCTGCTCCGACTTGTGGGTTCGACCTTGCTTGCATGACAGATGTAGCGCGGCTCGAGAAGGTGTTTCTCGAGAATCTTCCAACGATCGAGCGCGTCAGCCATGCGATGGCGCGCCGCAATGGCGTGCCCGCTGCTGAGTGGGAGGATTTCGTGTCCTGGGTGAAGCTCCGGTTCATCGAGGACGACTACGCCTCGCTTTCCAAATTTCGTGGGGAGAGCTCGATCGGCACGTATCTGACGGTGGTGATAGCAATGCTGGCGCGCGACTATCGCGTTCAGCATTGGGGACGATGGAGACCCACCGCGGCTGCTCGCCGGCTGGGGGATCTAGCAGTTCGGCTGGAGACGCATGTCAGGCGCGATGGGTATCGGCTGAGTGAAGCGGGCGAAATTCTGAGATCGCGGGGCGATACCTCACTCTCCGACCGCGAGCTGGCTGATCTCCTGCGTCAGCTACCCGATCGGGCCGAGCTGCGACCGGCCAATGTCGGCCCGGAGAAGCTCAACTTCGTCGATTCAGGCTCAAGAGCCGACCATCTGGTGAACGCCGGCGAGCAAACGACTCGCGAGCTCACTGCGCGACGTGCGATTTCCGATGCTTTGGATTCGCTTCCGGCCGAGGACCAGGCGATCCTGCGACTCCACTACTTCGAGGGTCTAACGGTCGCGGAGATTGCGCGTGGCCTCGGCCTTGAACAGAAACCGCTGTACCGTCGGCTCGGCCGACTCCTAGCTGCACTCCGCAAGCGACTGGCTCTCCGTGGAATCCGCGGCGAAGCCTTGGATGAGCTGCGCGCCGCCGGCGACGCCGAATGACACAGATCGCTCCGGAGAAGGTCGCCGCATTCCTCGACGGGAGGCTCCGCGGAAAGGAGCGGGAAGAAGTTATAGCGGCACTGGCGTCGTCCCCCGAGCTTCTCGAGGACTTCGCCAATGCAGCCGCCGTCCTGCACGATGCGGAGCAACGAGAGCATTTGGATAGGCACGATCGCAGGAGCCACTTTGATTGGGTCGTTCGGCGGCGCACGCTCCTGACTGGGATTGCAGCGGCATTTGTTCTGGCAATTGCCGGGACGTGGTTCGTTAGCAGACCCAGTCTTCCTGATGCCGTCGAGTTAGTAGCGACGCTCGAACTACATGGGCCAGTCAACGAGCTTCCGCAGGCACCTTGGGAGGTGACACGCAGTGGACAAGTAGGACAGTTCTCGACCGCAACCGCAATTCGGCTTGGTGCGCGTCTCGTCGACCTCGGTGCGCTGATTCAAGTAAACGATACCGCCGCCACCTCTGCGGCCCTTGGACTTGCGGCCGATGTCTCGGCGCTGCCAGCTGGCGGAGGTGCGAGCGTTGCGTTTCGGCAGATTGCGACGGCCACCAACCCCACAGAGCGTCGGGATGCATACGTAGGGGCAGCTCGCATGACGACCATGCTGGCTGGCGACGAAGCCGTGCGAACTGGCGCGTGGCTTCAATCGGCTCGAATCGCAACGCGCGCGAGGCAGGTGTCGTTCTTCGAGCGGCGCGATAGCCGGGCCGTGCTTGCTGCTCTGGAGCGGCTCACCGATGAACGCCCTACAGCGAGTCGTGCGCTGACGCTAACGCGTGAGCTGCTAGCGGCCACGCCGTTGGATTGGGTTGAGCTCGAGGCGGCGCTGACCGACTTGCAGCGGCGACTGGGCTCACCGGCCGTTACGAGGTAGAGCCCCGACCTTCGCACCTGCACGGTAGGTTGGACTCCCTCTCTCTTCGCGTCAAAATTGTCGGCTCCTCGCGGCCGGGCACCACCTCCGTCGCAATGCACCTTCCGCACACCGGCCAAGGTTAGCCGCAGTACACCCCCCGTTCCGTCCCTTTCTCTGGGTGCGAATTCGCCGAGGCGTGTCCGTCTAACGTCGGGTGCCAGTGGCGGGATGGACCTCGCGACCCGAACGAGGGGACACTTCGCCAAGATTTTCGATCGAGTAGGAACCGTCGACAGGCCACCCGCGGACGGCAGCACCTGCCACATTCCTTCCACTCGATAGGGGAGCTAGCAATGTGCTCGATTCGGTCAACACCGCTTGGTCGCGGCACTGCTGATATCCGCCTGTGTGGGCGCCCAAACGCGATCTACTACGACAATGCGACACACCGATTCGAATGACTGCCGCGCGCAAGCTGTTAATCGCGGCAGCTCCTGTATTCACTTGGGGTCTATGACGAGTGGTGTGCAGGAGACGAGGCAGACGACTTGGCGCCCCTGCCGATAGTGATGAACCTATGGCAGAGTACGCCATTCCACATCGTCAACATCTCAATTGAGTTCCGACTGGGCCTGCGCTCACGGCGTTAGGTCAGGGCAGTCGCACCGACCAGTGGCCCCTTGCACCTTGGAGATCCGATGCCGTTTCAAACACGTTTCACTATCCGCGGACTTGTTATACACAACATCAGCACGATCAGCGGGTTCCCCGAGGGAGACATCGAAGACGGCGATCGCCTGCGTTACGATTTGCTGATGACCGCCGCGCAACGCGGCGCCCTCGCCCCTGGGTTCCAAAAAATTGCGAGATCGTTCGTTCCTGGTGCCATCGTGCGGAGGTCGAAGTGCGCCGAACTCAATACGGTGGGCGACGCAGTGAAGCTGGTTCGAGAAGCCGCAGGTAAACCGCCCACGGATGCACTCGTCGCCAGCAGAGACTACCTAACCGTGAGCTTTCGATGAATGTTCCTTCGTCGCTCTCAGCGTGGTGCTCGGCACTTCTACTCGCTATTTCTGGCGCATCCCAAGCGACGTCGGTCGCTGCACAGTGCAGCTTCCTGCCTGGCAAATGGCTCTCGAGCGGCGGTCTTACCGTCCGCCAAAACCTCGATAAGGCGATCGTCGCGAAACCTGCCTTTGCACAGTGGACACGACCAGCGGGCGGTACGAGTTCACGCGAGATTGGCATCGGGATCCGCTTCGACGCACCATGTGGAGGTCTCGTCGAGGCTGGGCCGTTCGTCGAGATACTCCAGAATACGCTCACAGAGAAAAGGCAGGACGTCCGGCGGTACGGACTCGCCCTCGAATGGCAATCGCGTGACATCGGGGCCGTCAACCATACGTGGTCACCGTTCTTCACATTTCGACTTGGCGGCAAGCGCGATCGCGTGATGAACACAGATGCCATCCAGATTAACGTGTTCTTCACACCCATCGCGCGCGGTGTTGCTGGCCAACTTCGAGGTTGGTACCGGCCCAACGTAATCACGCGTGTGCCCGCCTTCGGGGGCTCGCTCTTCGACTTCACTTACGCTCCAACGGTTGGATTGGAGAACGAAATTGGAATTAGTGCACCGTCCGGAACAGATGAGGCCGGAAGGACCCGGCTCTCGACGGACGGTGTGGTAGAGGTGTACCCACTCGCGACACTGCTCGACAGCCGCGTTTACCTCCGCGTGCGACATCAGTTTCGGCACGAGATCGCGCGTTGGAACGCCGAGGGAACGCGAAGCCACCGGTGGTTTGAAGCCGCTGGCGGTTTCTATCTCGTCGGGCACGCCGGTGAGAAGCAGACTGCCGGGGTAGAGTTCGGCTACGTCAACGGCAAGAATCCGGAGGAGGGCTTTCTTGAGCAAGAGATCACGACAATCCGACTAGTTCTACGTCGAACGCCGTGACGTACGCGAGCGCTGCGAGCACGCGCGAGTCCATCGCGAGGTGCATGTGGTCTACCCTGGCGACCGTGCTCACCAGCGTAGCGGACTTGGCGAGCAGCCCGGCCGGGAGAATGCCTAGCAATCCGGCTCCGGCCGCGATTACAGGGGGCTCCAGCGCCACCTGGCTCATGTCAAAGCTCATCTGAATTTCAGACGTTCACTGTCAGCACTCCCGCCTCCGTCACACGGTGCCCTAACGGCCGCGCTTACTGCACTGGAGGGGCTCACCGACGAACGCCCATAGCGAGTAGCGCGCTGACGCGAACGTGTGAGCTGCTCGCGGCAACGCCATTGGATTGGGTCGAGCTCGAGTCGGCGCAGACCGACTTGCAGCTTTGAATCGGTCACCGGTCGTTACGATGTAGAGTTCCCGCCCTTTCCCCTCCTGCAAGGGTAGGTCGGATGCCCACTCCCTTCGCGTACGAAAGTGTCGGCGCCATCCTGGCTGGGCGACCCCTCCCGCGCAATGGAGCTACTTCACACCGCGGCCAAAGGACGCGCCCCGTTCGGTCCCCGTTCTCCGGGTGCGAAACCGCCGAGCCATGTCCGCCTAACGTCGCGTGCCTGTGGCGCGATGGACCTCGCGACTCGAACGGGGTGACACTTCGCCAAGCTTTTCGGATCGACGGAGCGGTGGCGGGCTAAACTCCGGCATCCCATCGCAAAGGTCTAGTACCTGCCCGGCTTCGCAAACGTTGGACGCGACGCTCCTAATCGGCTAGGCAAAGTGCCTGCCGCCGACATCGCATCTGTCGCGCTGCTCGCCACGTAGGATCCCGTGGCGCTCGTGAAGGGATTTCTCGGTGCTGACACTGCGAAAGGGCCGAAGGGGAGCAAGGACAAGACCAAGCGCACCTAACGGAAGAAGCAACGTGGCATCTGTCGGCTCTTCTGGTCTATCGAAGCACAACGGGTGCTGAGCACCTGCGTCACGCACGACAGCACCTCTTGGGCACTCCACGATAGGCGCGCGTTACCCACTTACGCTTATCATAACAACCCCCGCGCTAGGCACCCGGTGGCCGCCACACACGGTGCGTTGGACTCGGATCCGTTCGGCGCCTCGAGCACGTCACCTGCTTTAGAGACGCGCACGCGCAGCCGCCGGCGAGT